>CAZZAH010000024.1:588-10638 GCA_964652115.1 uncultured bacterium
ATGGATCTGCTCAAGCCGGAGCACAAGGGGATGGTGCTGGTCGGCGGATCGCGCGTGACCAAGGCGACCATCGATCGCGCCGCCTCGCTCGGAATCAAGGCGGTGGTGGTCGGTGGCCTCGACGATCAGGACCTGAAGCTGATCTTGGGCTATGACCTGGGGGTCGCCATCACCGGCCACGAGAACATCGGCACCACCGTGGTCATCACCGAAGGCTTCGGCAAGATGACGATGGCGGGCCGCACGTGGAGCCTGCTGAACAAGTTTCGCGGACGGAAGGTGTCGGTCAACGGCGCGACTCAGATCCGCGCGGGCGTCATGCGCCCCGAGATCGTCATCCCGCTCGAAGGAGCCGGCAACATCGCCGCGATCGAGACGGAGAACCTGGGGCTTACCATCGGGAGCCCGCTCCGCGTGATCCGGATGCCCTACTTCGGGGAGCTGGGCGAGGTGGCCGATCTTCCCCCAGAGCTGGTGGCACTGGAGACCGAGGCGAAGGTGCGCGTGCTCAAGGTGCGATTCCAAGACGGACGCGAGGCGATGCTTCCGCGGGCGAACGTCGAGGCGATCGAATCATGACGCGGCGGCTTCGCCCGTCGCGTCGATCCTCGGTTCAGGGCTCGCTTCGCGTCTGGGGCTTCATGTTCGCGAGCCTCTTGGCGAGCGCGGCCGCCTTTGCGCAGGCAGAAGGCGCGGCCCCTGCTCGCGTCGTGCACACCGGCTGGTTCAATCCCGATCGATTGAACATGATGGTCCTCCTGCTGCTCTTCACCGCGTTGATCGCCTGGTATGTGCACTCCGCGCGGCAGGGGAAGAACCTGTTCGTGCGGAAGATCGCAGCGCTCGACGCGATCGAAGAGTCGGTGGGCCGCGCGACCGAGATGGGGAAGCCGGTCCTCTACGTCCCCGGCATCGACGACGCCAACAACATCCAGACGATCTACTCGATGGTGATTCTGAACAACGTGGCCAAGATGGTCGCGCAGTACGACACGCCGCTGATCGTGCCGGTGGCGCGCTCCTTCGTCGTGCCGCTGGCGGAGGAGACGGTGCGCGCCGGATACATGGACGCGGGCCGGCCCGACGCATTCCAGCGCGACAACATCCGCTTCCTCTCGGATGAGCAGTTCGCCTTCACCGCCGCGGTCAACGGCATCATGCTGCGCGATCGCCCGGCGACGAACCTCTTCCTCGGCTCCTTCTTCGCGGAGAGCCTCGTCCTGGCGGAGACCGGGTTCTCGACCGGCGCGGTGCAGATCGCCGGCACCGCCAACGTCCACCAGCTTCCCTTCTTCGTGGTGGCCTGCGACTACACCATGATCGGCGAGGAATTCTTCGCCAGCTCCGCCTACCTCTCGCGAGAGCCGATGCTGGTCGGCACCCTCAAGGGCACCGACGCGATGAAGCTGATCCTGATCGTGCTCCTCGTCCTGGGCGCCGTGCTCGAGACCGTCGGGGTGACCGCCTTCGGAACGTGGTTCGATGTTCGATAGGTCGTTCGCTCGCATCCGCCGCGCGAGAGGAGGCTCCATACTTGCGTAGGGAAGTGCCCCTGATCCTGACCATCCTCTTCGGATGCTTCATGGTGATTCGCTTCTTCGTGCCGCACCCCTTCGTCGCGGCGATCGGAGACAAGCTCGAGGCCTGGACCGTGATCGTCGCCGCCGCCGCGGTGGTGCTGGGTGTGGCCAACCTCGGGCGCATCCACCTGAAGAAGCTGAGCGCCAAGGAGACCGACTGGAAGTACAGCTACGCGCTCTTGGCCGGGCTCGTGATCATGCTCGTGCTCGGCCTGACTCCCTCGTCGCTCTGGACCTCGATGGGTTGGCGCAATGGTGGGGTGGCCGACGGTTCGCCCTTCGACTTTCTCTATCAGAACGCGTACGTGCCGATGCAGGGGACGATGTTCAGCCTGCTCGCGTTCTACGTCGCGTCGGCTGCGTTTCGCGCCTTCCGCATACGCAAGCTCGAGGCGGGTCTCTTAGCGATCGCCGCGCTCTTCGTCATGATTGGCCGCGTGCCGATCGGCCGCGCGATCTGGGATCAGCTCCCGACGATCGCGAACGTCATCATG
Organism: uncultured bacterium; assembly: GCA_964652115.1. GTDB lineage: Bacteria > Eisenbacteria > RBG-16-71-46 > CAIMUX01 > CAIMUX01 > JADJQY01. The sequence goes on from CAZZAH010000024.1 coordinate 2,663, forward strand.
GATTACCCAAACACCGCGGCGCAGCGCGCGATCAAGATCGGCGCGGCGCTCGGAGCCATCTCGACCGGCCTCAAGATCATCCTCGGGATCGAGCGAAGCGCGATCGGGGGAGACTGAGGCCGCGAGCAAGGTTTTTCGCTCCGGGCACGCGCGCATAGGAGTCACGCTGCATGGCGAGAATGTTGGACCGGCTGGAAAATCTGGATCGACGGATCATCTTCATCGGGGTGTTCCTCGCGATCATCATCCCGCTCTTTCGGCCGATCGGCCTGCCGATCGTCCCGGGACCGGCGGCGGAGGGCTTCTACAAGGCGATCGAGGATGTCCCGGCCGGTTCGACCGTCTTCCTCGCGGCCGACTACGATCCGGGGAGCATGCCGGAGCTCCAGCCGATGCTCGAGACCGCGATGCGCCAGCTCTGCCGGAAGAAGATCAAGATCGTCGCCGCGTCGCTTTGGCCCGCGTGTCCGCCGTTGGTCGACGGCGCGTTTCGCCGCATCGCCGTGGCCGAGTTCGACTACAAGGACGGGATCGACTTCGTCAACCTCGGCTTCAAGGAAGGCAAGGAAGTCGTGATGGTGCAGCTGGGGGATGACATCCGCCGCGCCTATCCGACCGACGCGCAGAATCGCCCGCTCGATTCGCTGCCGATCCTGCAGAGCATTCGGAAGCTCGGGGACATGAACCTTATGGTGAATATCTCCGCCGGCTATCCGGGCACGAAGGAGTGGGTGCAGCAGGTGCAGAGCCGCTACAACGTGAGGATGGTGTCGGGATGCACCGCCGTCTCCACCCCGGAGTACTTCTCCTACTTTCAGAGCAAGCAGCTTTCCGGTCTCCTCGGCGGTCTCGCCGGCGCGGCCGAGTACGAAAAGCTCTCGGGGCTGCCGGGCAGCGCGACCAAGGGGATGGACGCGCAGTCGCTCGGACATCTCGCCATCATCGCGTTCATCCTGGTCGGAAACGTCGTGTTCTTCTTGAGGAAGCGGGAGGGACTGGCGTGAACCCGGAAGTCACCACCATCGGCATGATCGGCTCGACCCTGGCCGGACTGCTGACGCTCGCGATCTTCAGCTTTCTCTACCGGGACAACCCGGTCTACAAGTTCGCCGAGCACCTCTTTGTCGGGCTGGCTTCGGGTTACTACGTCGCGCTCCAGTTTCACACCGTCTTCCTGCCCAACCTATGGACTCCGCTCACGCACGAAGGGCAGCTGATCAACATCATCCCGCTGATTCTGGCGGTGCTCCTCTTCATGCGCTTGATGCCGAAGGGCGCATGGCTCAGTCGATGGTCGATCGGGCTGATGGTGGGGGCGTACGCCGGCCTCGCGTTGATTGGCGCGCTGCAGGGGGATCTCGTCGCGCAGGTGCGCGCGAACATGCTCTCGGTCAACACCGGTTCCTTCCTACAGAACATGGGCAATGTCGTGCTCATTCTGGGTACGCTCGCCTGCCTCATCTTCTTCTTCTTCTCGACCGAGCATGTCGGCGCGATCGGCGTGACCGCGCGCATCGGCATCTACTTTCTGATGATCTCCTTCGGTGCGTCCTACGGCTTCACGGTGATGGGGCGCATCGCGCTTCTGATCGGAAGGCTCACCTTCCTCTTTCACGATTGGCCGCTCGCCTTCGGGTGGCGGTTGATGCCGTAGCGATGCACGCGTCGTCGGACGCCGCCGGCCCGCGACATCGAAGCATCACGGTTCGTTAATGGAGAATTGACACGGAGCACACGCGTGCCTACATTCGTTCGCGGGCTTTGCGAGGGATGTGCTCCATGATTGGCAACTCGAGCAGCAAGGCAATTGAGGGACGTTCGGCCGTGGCCGGGGGTCCCATTTTTTTCGCCCCGATTTCCAAGCCTCATGAGCGGGACCGGTTCGCCCGGCGCGGCGTGAGGAGTTGGGAGCTCGGGAATGGTCTGTATGCCCCGACGTACGGAGGGAGCAGCCATGGCGGCTCAGGGTCGAGTGAAGTGGTTCAATCAGAGCAAGGGTTACGGATTCATCGAGCGTGACGGCCAGGCGGACGTCTTCGTTCACTACTCGGTGATCGACCAAGAGGGGTACAAAACACTCGAAGAAGGCCAGGTCGTCGAGTTCGACGTCCGGGAAGGGCCCAAGGGGGCGCAGGCCACGGTGGTGCGGAAGTCGATCGACTGACGCATAGTCCATCGCCGCGGCTCATGGATCGCTCGCTCCAGCCTTAGGGCTGGACGATCTTGGAGCCGGGAGCATTCCTCGGGGACGACGCGCCTTTCGGTCGTCCTCGCCCAAAGAAAAGCGATGCTCGAGACTGCCAGGCCCGGTCCGCTCAGAGCGGGGCGGGCCTTTCGCTTGCCTCCGCCATCCCTCCGCCGTCGGCCCGCGCCGCGTCCGATCGGCTAAGACTCGACCGGGCCTCTCCCCGCACTCGGGCGAATATTTGTGCAGACGCTAGAGAGCCGCGTCGAAAAGAACGTGGGACCCGAGAGTGGGCACTTCCTCGCGTGGGGCGTCGAGGAACGCGGCTCGCATTCCTTCGGGTAACCCTGGCGATGTTGGGCCGGCCTCAAGAGGAGGCCGGTTCGATCGGGCCCATGTTCCTGGAGGTCTGCCGTGTTCGTTCGCCTAACCCGCACCTGGCTTTGGTCGACCCTCGCGATGATCGTGGGCCTTGCGCTGCCCAGCGGCTGCCAAAAGGACTCGCCGACGAACCCGGCCGATTCACCCGGGCTCCGTATCGGCTCGGTCGAGGTGGAAAGCTCCACCGTGGCCGCGGGCGACACCACCGAGGTGCGCGCGCAGGTCGTGACCGGATCGGGCACCGGAACGCCGGTGCCGGGAGCCACCGTCACCTTCGGCGAGCTCTCCGCTCTCTCCTCCGGCGCCTTCTCGAAGACCGAGGACGCGAGCGACGCGCAAGGTTGGGCCTCCGTCTCCTACGTGCCGACCAACGCCACCGCGGGTCAGGTCACGCTGAAGATCAAGGCGGGGTCCGACATCGAGTACGTGACGTTGCAGGTCGGGACCGGCGGCAGTGCCGGCAGTGCCCTCGCCTTCAGCACCAACACCGGCGCGACCAGCCTCGCGGCCGACGGCGTCGCCACCTTGTCGATCACGATCGCGGCCACCAGCGGCGTCGCGCGGACGCCGGTGCCGAACCTCCGCATCGTGCTCGCGGCCGGCGACCAGTTCGTCGATCTGAACGCCGACGGGATCTGGAGCGGAACGGATCAGCTGAGCCCGAGCGGCGATCGGAACACCAATCATCTCTGGGACGCGGAGGGGACGCTGCCCGAGACGGTGACGACCGACGCGAACGGACGCGCGACCTTCCTCTATCGCTCCGGCTCGAACGTGGGCGACCTCTGGATCAAGGCGACCGGCGGCGGCGTGAGCTCGGACTACAAGCTCTATCAGCATCCGCTCACCCTTCAGGTCTCGCTCGCTTCGGCCACTCGTGAGCTCCTGGCGGACGGAGTGAGCCTGGCCTCGATCGAAGCCCGCGTGGTCGATTGGGGCAACAGCGCGATCGCCGGAGTGGTGGTGAAGTTCGTCGCGGGCGAGCCCTTCACCGACGTTGACAAGGACGGCTACTACACCGCCCGCGTCGACAGCTACGAGGACAAGAACCACAACGGCCAGTGGGACGCGATCGGCTCGATCTCCTCGACCGCGACCACCGATCAGACCGGAACCGTCACCGTCTGGTACACCGCGGGCTTGACCGCGGGCGACGTCACGCTCCGGGCGACCACCTCGAACGGCTCGGCGGAATCGTCGCTTCGCCTCATCAACGTCCCGCCGGCCGGCAGCCTCGTGTTCGTGGAAGACAATCCGATCGAGCTCTACGCCGACGGCGTCTCCACCGTCGACCTCTCCATCTCGGCGCGCGACGTGAACGGTCTCTCGCTCGCGGGGAAGAAGGTGCTGTTGGCGGCGGGCGAACGCTTCCGCGACGCCAACTACGACGGCGTCTTCACCGCCGGCACCGACGTCTTGCTCGACGATCAGGATCACAACGGGCAGTGGACCGCGATGGGTAGCGTGCCCTCGAGCGTGAGCACGGACGCCGACGGCGTGATCCAGTTCGCCTACCACGCCGGCACCAACAGCGGAACGGTCTGGATCCACGCCACCGCGGATCAGACGCAAGGCGAGACCTCGATCGCTCTCCGTCCGCTTCCGCAGACCCTTTCGATGGACGTGAACGCGGCGAGCACGCAGCTCAAGGTCTTCGCGAGCGGCGGCGCCGACAACACCACCGTGAGCGCGACCTGTCGTGACGCGGTCGGCAACGCGGTACCGGCCGGCGTGCCGGTCGCCTTCAGCATCGCGGCCGGCCCCGGCGGCGGCGAGAAGCTCGAAGGCGCGAGCGCGGGCGTGGTCAACGCGGTCACGAACGGGGACGGCATCGCCACCGCGGTCGTGATCTCCGGCACCAAGCCGGGCGCGATCCAGGTTCGTGCGACCTCCGGCACCACGGTGCGTAACACCACCGTCTACGTCGGAGCGGGACCGGCCGCGAAGCTCACCGCGCACGCGGCCCAACCGCAGATCGACTACTGGTCGAGCACCACGATCGAGGCGGCGGTGCAGGACGCCTACGGCAACGCGGTCGAGGACGGCACCGTCATCCGCTTCAGCTGCGATGAAGGCGTGGTGATCGGCGAGGCCGGCACCGGCTTCAGCGAAACCGAAGGGGGCATCGCCACCGCGAGCTACCAGAGCTTAGGCCCGGCGGCCAACACCGACTACATCGCGCGCATCACCGCGACGGCCGAGAACTCGGTCGCGACCGGCAGCGTGTCGGTGCAGCTCGGCCAGGGCCAGTCGGTCTCGATCAGCTCCTTCGATCTGACCAGCGATCGGAGTGAGGTCAACGTGCAAGGCGTGGGCGGGGTCGAAGAGGCCTTGATCCGCGCGCAGGGGAAGGACGCGTCGGGCCAGGCGGTCGGCGCGGGCTTCACCGTCAGCTTCACCATCGCCAGCGGACCGAACGCCGGCGAGCGGCTCAACTCCTCCGGTTGGGGACCGGTCACCGCGACCACCGACGCCGAGGGCTTCGCGCAGGTGCGCCTGCGGTCCGGCACCGAAAGCGGCCCGGTGGAGGTGCGAGCCTCCGCCACCGGCGCGACCTCACGCTCGGTCTTCCTGGCGATCGCGTCGGGCGAAACGTCCAGCCTCGAGTGCTACGCCGACTCGGTCGGCTTGGCCGAGAACTCGAGCTGCACCGTTCACGCGTATCTCTACGACAACGCGCATCACCCGGTGCCCGACGGCACGGTGGTCTACTTCACCGTCGATGAAGGGGTCATCTCCGGCACCGAGGCGCAGGGGAGCGCGCTCTCGCTCAACGGCCAGGCGCGTGCGACCTACCAGGCGACCCTGAGCTCGGACGATAGCGACGGCATCGCGGTCGTGAGCTGTCGGACGGCGAACGACATCAGCTGCGAGACGGAGATCGCGATCCCGCGCGGCCCTTCCGCCGTGACGCGCCTCACGCTCGACTCGGAGCTCGGGGAGATCGGCGTCGCCGGCACCGGCGCGGCCGAGCAGGTGACGATTCGCGCGCGCGGCTATGATTCGTACAACCGCGCGGTGCGCTCCGGCGTCGACGTCACCTTCACGATCGAGGACGCGCCCGACGGTGGTGAGCACTTCCTGAACGCGACCACCACCGCCACGGTCAAGACCGACGCGTCGGGTCAGGCGGCGGTGATTCTGCAGAGCGGCACCAAGTCGGGAACGGTGGTGGTGAGCGCGGCGGCGGGGAGCGGCACCTCCAACCACACCTCGGTCGCGATCGCGGCCGGACCTCCGCACTACCTCTACCTCGGACACGAGGCGTGCAACGTGAAGGGCTGCTCCGAGACCAACGTCGAGAACAAGATCGTGGCGCTGGTAAGCGACATCTATCGGAATCCGGTGCGCGACAACACCGTGATCTACTGGACGGTCGACAAGGGCGTGATCGAAGGGGGCGACGGCCTCGGCAGCTCGAACACGGTTCGAGGCGCCTGCAACGCCACCTGGCGAAGCGGCGACTCCTGCGGCCTCGTCACGATCACGAGCTCGACCCTGGGCGGCACGCTGGTCGCGACCAACTCCTTCTGGTCGTCCGACGTTCCCGCCTCGGTCGAGTACGTCACGCCCTCTTCGTCCCCGGTCAGCATCGCGGCCGACGGCAATTCGACCTTCCCGATCCTGGTCGACGTCCGGGATTGGAACGACATCTTCGTGCTCTCGACCAACGTCGAGTTCGAAACGCTCTACGGCAAGGTCGAAGACCAGCAGGACACTGAGGACGGATGCTCGGCCAGCCTGGCTCGCGGTCGTTACAAGTCGGCCACGCTCGACCGGGACAACAGCTACACCGTTCCGGATGACGGCATCGGCGGCATCGATCAGGTCACGGCGACCGTCGGCTTCGGCGGCGGGTCGGACGTGATCTCGGTCGAGCTCCTGACCTCCGCCGCCTACAAGGACAACTGCGAGCTCAACGCCGACAGCTCCGTGCCGGCAGGCGGCTCGTTCGTCTTCAACTGCAAGGTCGCCGATCGCTACGGCAATCCGCTCGGCGGACATGTCTTCGCGATCACGGTGAGCGGCGGCACGGTGACGAACTCGGGCACCAGCGATATGTGGGGTGTGGCGGACGGACTCGTCTACCAGGCTCCGGTCACGCCGGGGACCTACAACCTCACGGTGGTCGACGTCGATCCGAGCTACTCGGGCGGCCTCGTCCTCTCGCAGACCATCACCGTGCAGTAGCGATCACGACATTCCGATCGACGAGCGGGTCATCTCTCCCACGCGATGGGGGAGATGGCCCGCTTCCGCTTTGTGCGCGCCGCTCGATTCCTCGCTCCATCCCGCGCGCGTCTCCGCGACTCTCGCCCCATCTCGATGCGCGCGCGCGCGTTCACTCGACGCACGCTTGGTTGCGCTCCGAGCCCTCTTCGCCAAGTCCGAGTGGAACGTGGTTTGCACGATCATTCGTGAGGTCGTCGGGAGACATCGACGGCATCGGGAACAGAGAATCCCCTGTGGGATGGGATACGACACTTGGCTAGGGCCTCCGGCGAGACTTGAGCTACCTCCGGGCCCCGGCGTGTCCCCCTCTTCACGGGGGATTTTCCATTGGCCGCCGAACAGCTCCTGAGCTACCGTCGCCAGGCTTCGGCGGCGGCACGCTCTTCGTGCGCGCTGTCCGACACAGACTCTCGCGCCCGCGAGAGAAGCGATCGGGAACAAGCGCACACGCGAGGAGGAGCTCCATGGAAGAGGCCCTGGGCCTGATTGAAACCCGGGGGTTCGTGGCCATGGTCGAAGCGGCCGATGCCATGTTGAAGGCCGCACGGGTCACGCTGGTGGGTTACGAAAAGATCGGCGGCGGCTATGTCACCGCCATCGTGCGCGGCGACGTCGCCGCGGTCCGCGCCGCGACCGAGGCGGGAAGCCTGGCCGCGACGAAGGTGGGCGAGGTCGTGAGCGTCCACGTGATCCCGCGCCCGCACGCCGGCGTCGACGAGGCGTTGCCCGTCACCGCCGCGAAGGCCGCTCCCGCCCGCAAGGCCTAAGGCTCTCTCTTGCTGCTCGGCAGGGTCGGCGGAACGGTGGTCTCCACCCGGAAGGATCCGGCGTTGGTCGGACTGCGCTTTCTCGTGGTCGAGGAGCTCGACGCCTCCTTCCAGGGCACCGGCCGCTTCGTGGTCGCGGCGGATGCGGTCGGCGCCGGCGCGGGCGAGGTGGTGCTCTATGCCACCGGCAGCTCCGCGCGCTTGACCGAGGTCACCAAAGATCGGCCGGTGGACGCCGTGCTGATCGGCATCGTCGACCAGGTCGAGGACGGCGGGCGACTCACCTATGACAAGTCGATCTCTGGCGACAAGTCGAGCGCGGGACGCGCGCGCTAACCGCCCTCGATGTCGAGCACGCTTCCTCTAAATGCCCAGGCCCTCGACTCCATCGTGAGCGAGGTATTGGCGCG
>CAZZAH010000024.1:10738-18488 GCA_964652115.1 uncultured bacterium
CGCTTCCTCTAAATGCCCAGGCCCTCGACTCCATCGTGAGCGAGGTATTGGCGCGCCTCGGCGGCGGAAGGCCTGCGTCGTCAGCCGCGCTTGGCCTCTTCGCCGATCTGGATCAGGCGATGAGCGCCGCCAGCCGCGCCGCGCGTGAGCTGGCGGAGCTGTCGTTGGAGAAGCGTCGCGAGCTGATCGAGGCGATGCGGCGTGTCGGTCGAGCGGAGGCGCAGACGGTCGCGCGCATGGCAGTCGAGGAGACCGGCCTCGGCCGCGTCGATCACAAGGTAAAGAAGAACCTTTTGGTGTCGGAGAAGACGCCGGGACTCGAGGCGCTCGAATCGTGGGCCGTGTCAGGGGATCACGGGCTGACGCTCGAGGAATTCGCTCCCTGGGGCGTCATCGCCGCCATCGCGCCCTGCACCAACCCGACCGAAACGATCATCTGTAACGGCATCGGCATGGTGGCGGCGGGGAATTCGGTCGTCTTCGGGCCGCACCCGCTCGCGCAGCGAACCTCGGCGCACATGATCGCCGCGCTCAACCACGCGATCGTCGACGCGGGCGGACCGCCCAACCTCGTGACGTCGTTGCTCGACCCGACGATCGAAAAGGCGCAGGCGCTGATGCGGCATCCCGTGGCGCGGCTCGTCGTCGTGACCGGCGGCCCCGACGTGGTGCGCGAGGCAATGAAGACCGGGAAGCGTGTGATCGCCGCGGGGCCTGGCAATCCGCCCGCGTTAGTCGACGACACCGCCGACATCGAGCGGGCGGGAAGGGACATCGTCCTCGGCGCCTCGCTCGACAACAACATCATCTGCACCGACGAGAAGGAGGTCATCGCGCTCTCCTCCATCACCGATCGCTTGAAGGCCTCGATGGAGGCGGCGGGAGCGCTCGAGCTCCTCGGCCCGCAGATCGAGAAGCTCGCCTCGGTGGTCTTGAGCTCGCGCGAAGGTCGCGAAGGCCGCGTGAACAAGCAGTGGATCGGGCAGGACGCAGCCAAGATCCTCGCGGCAATTGGGGTCAAGGTGTCGCGCGAGCCGTCGCTCTTGATCGCGGAGGTGCCGGCCGATCATCCCTTCGTCTGGACCGAGCTCTTGATGCCGGTGCTTCCGATCGTGCGCGTCAAGGCGATCGATGAAGCGATCGACCTCGCGGTCGCCGCGGAGAAGGGTTGCCGCCACACCGCCACCATGCACAGCCGCGACGTCGAGCGCCTGACTCGCATGGCGCGGCGCATCGACGCGTCGATCTTCGTGAAGAACGGCCCTGCTTACGCCGGCCTCGGCATGGGCGGCGAAGGCTTCTGCTCCTTCACCATCGCCGGACCGACCGGCGAAGGCATGACGAACGCGCGCCACTTCTCGCGCCGTCGTCGCTGCGCGCTCATCGACTCCTTCCGCATCGTTTGAACATGGACACCAAGCTCGAACCCAGAGAAGTCGAGGCGATCGCCCTACTCGAATCGTGTTCGATCCACGAAGGCATCGCGGTCCTCGACGTGATGGCGAAGTCGGCGCGGATCGAGATCCTTGCCGCGAGCCCGATCCCGCCCGGCCGCTTCCTCATCGTGGTCGGCGGCGCGGTCGCCGAGGTGGAGGTCGCCTTTCATCGCGGTCTCGAGGTGTCGATCGCGCCGGTCGACCGGCTCTTTCTTCCGGAAGCAGCGCCCGGCCTGCTCGCCGCGGTCCGCGCGCTCGGGCGCGAAGGCGGCGGCGCGCACGAGCCGATCGATAGTCTCGGCCTCTACGAAACGCGGACCGTCTCGGCCGCCTTGGACGCGGGGGACAGAGGGATCAAGGGAAGCTCCGCGCGCTTGCTTCACCTTCACGTCGCGCGCGGCATCGCGGGCAAGGCGATCGGGCTCTTCGAAGGACGGCAGGACGCGGTCGAAGCGGCGCTCGCCTTGGCGCGCGAACGAGCGATCGAGCACGATGCCTGGGTCGGCTCGACCCTGCTCGCGCGACCCGATCCCGAGGTAGCGCGCCGGCTCGTGCACTCGCCGTGGGGCTTTTTCGAAGGGCAAGAGGTCCTGTGATGGAGCAGGCGATCGTGCTCGGGACGGTGGTCACGACCGTGGCGGTGCCGTCGCTCCGCGGGCGAAAGCTCGTGCTCATCCAACCGATCGAAAACGACGGAAAGCCACTTGGCGCGCGCTTGGTCGCGGTCGACGTGACACAGTCAGGGAGAGGCTCGCGCGTGATCTTCGTGCGAAGCCGCGAGGCGGCCGAGGCGCTCGATCAGCCCTTCACGCCGGTCGACGCCGCGGTGCTCGGCATCGTTGACGCGAGCCGCATGGTCGAAGCTAACGAGAGAACGGAGACGATGTGACCGATCGCCCCAGGGACGGCCGCACGCCGTGGCTCGTCGGCTGCCTCCTCATCGTCGCCCTCTTCGGCGGCATCTTCTTCTGCTCGATCTTCTTCATGATGATGCTCGGCCGCGATGACGGCGACGTGCCGAGCGCCGCGCTCGCCGGGCCGCATGTCGGTCGCATCGACTTGGTCGGTCCGATCGAGGAGAGCGACACCTTCCTTCGCGAGCTCAAGCGGCACGAGCGCGACCCCAAGGTGAAGGCACTGGTCGTTCGCGTCGACAGCCCCGGCGGCGGCGTCGCGCCCTCGCAGGAGATCTACGCCGCGCTCCTTCGCTTCCACCAAGAGTCGAACCGACCTGTCGTGATCTCGATGGGGAGCCTGGCGGCTTCGGGCGGCTACTACGTCGCGTGCGCGGGGGATCGCGTCTTCGCCAACCCCGGCACCTTGACCGGCTCGATCGGCGTGATCATCTCCTTCGTCGACGCGAGCAAGCTGATGGACAAGATCGGCGTCCGCTACGAGGTGATCAAGAGCGGCGCGCGGAAGGACGCGGGCGCCTTCTGGCGCGGCTTGACCGAGGAAGAACGCGCCGGCTTCGACGCCACCATCCAGGATGTCTACGGGCAGTTTCTCGAGGTCGTCTCCTCACGACGTAACCTCACGATCGAATCGGTGCGCCGCGTGGCCGACGGCCGGATCCTCTCCGGTCGCGAGGCGTTCAACGCCGGCCTGGTCGACAGCCTCGGCGACTTCGAGGCGGCGGCGCGCGAGGCGCGCGAGCTTGCTCATCTCCCGGCCGATGCGCCGGTCGTGTCGAAGCATCGTTCACGCCCCGATTGGCTCACGACGCTTTCCGATCTGGGGGAGGAATTCCACGGGCTGATGGCGCCGGCGCACCCGACCCTCGAGTATCGCCTGCGGTGAGGGCTCGCGACGCGGCAGGCTCGGGTTGACACCTCGAGGTCCCATCCCTAGACTGCGCCGGTGTTCTAGTTTGACCCGAACGATCTGTTCAGGAGGAGAGTTTTTAAGCTCATGGGTTGTGGGAAGAAGCGCAAGCGGAAGAAGATTGCCACGCACAAGCGGAAGAAGCGCTTGCGCAAGAACCGCCACAAGAAGCGGACCTGGCAGAAGTAGTCAGCTAGCCCATACGTCGCCGGTTTGAAGGGCCGCGTGCTCCGAGTGTTTTTCTCGAGCGAGCGCGCAGGCACGAGCCGGCCAGGCGGATGTGGAGCCCCGGGGCGACGCGCCTCGGGGCTCTTGGTGTAGCTCCCGAAAGGAAGCGGCATGACGCGCTCACGGAAGGGCGAGATCACCGGCATCATCCGCGCGACCCGAAGCGGCTATGCCTTCTTGGCCCCCGATGAGGGCGGCGATGATCTTCTGGTGGCGCGGGGCGCACTCGGCGGCGCCATCCATGGCGATCGCGTGCGCGCGCTCTTGCGCGATGGCTACGGCACCGATTATCGCCCCGAGGTCGAGGTCTCGGAGATCCTCGAGCGCACACGGCCGCTCTACACGGGGCAGCTGAGGAAGCAGGGCAAGGCCTACTGGGTGAGGCCCGACAGCCCGCTCCTGCCCGAACGCCTTCCGGTTCGCCTCGGCGCCGAACGTCCTGTCCCCGGCGAGAAGATCCTCTTCCGAGTCGAGAACCTCGCGCATCGCGACGAGACCTTGATCGCCGCGTTCGAGCGCGCGCTCGGCGATGCCGACGACGCGAGGCTCGACCCCATCGTGATCAGCACGGAGTACGGCCTGGCGTTGCGCTTCTCCGATGAAGCGCTCGAGGAGGCGGACGCGCGTGCGGCGGTCGCGAGCGATCCGGAGGATGCGCGACGGACCGACTTCCGCGGCCAACTCGTCCTTACCATCGATCCGATCGACGCCAAGGACTTCGACGACGCGGTCGCGGTCGAACGCCTGCCGGACGGCGGCTGGGAGCTCTCGGTTCACATCGCCGACGTCAGCTTCTACGTGCGCGAAGGGAGCGCGCTCGATCGCGAGGCGCTCTCCCGCGGCACCAGCGTCTACTTTCCCGGCACCGTCGTGCCGATGCTCCCCGAATCGATCTCGAGCTTGGCCGCGAGCCTTCGTCCGGGCGAGGACAAGCGCGTGCTCTCCGCCCTCATCCGCTTCGACGCGCGAGGCAAGAGGACCGCCGTGCGCTTCGCTCGCGGGTGGATCCGAAGCGCCGCTCGCCTTCACTACGCGCAAGCACAGGCGATCCTGGACGGCGACGAGGATGCGGATCCTGCGGTCGCGGCCGCGCTCCGCGAGATGCTCGAGCTGAGCCGCCTGCTGCGCGCGCGACGCTTCGACGCCGGCGCCTTCGACCTCGACATCCCCGAGGTCGAGATGGTGCTCGGCCCCGACGGCGTGCCGCGCGAGGTCTTCCATCACGTCACGCATCCGACGAATCGGCTGATCGAAGAGTTCATGATCGCGGCCAATCTCGCGGTCGGCGCGTTGGGGGAGGAGCATGCGCTGCCGCTTCTCTATCGCGTGCACGGCGAGCCGGACGCGCGCGCGATCGAGGAGTTCATCCTGACCGCGCTCATGCTGGAGCCGGGGACACGCGAGCGCGACCTCGAGTCGATTCCCGCGCTTCGCGCCTGGTTGACGCGCTTGCCCGATTCGCCGCGCGCGCGCGTGCTCCATCGCTTCTTCCTTCGCTCGATGAAGAAGGCGGTCTATGCCGAGGCGGACATCGGGCACTTCGGGCTCGCGGTCCGCGGCTACTGCCACTTTACCTCGCCCATTCGTCGTTATCCCGACCTCTGGAATCACCGGCGCTTGAAGGAGCGGATCGATCAGCGTCCGCCGGAGCCCGCGCGGATGGACGAGGCGCGCGCGGTCGCGCGGCAATCGAGCGCGACCGAGATCAACGCCGAGCAGGCGGACCGCGAAATGGCGCGACTCAAGTCGGCGCGCTTCCTCCTGCTTCATCTCGGCGAGGAGTTCGTCGGCACGGTCACGGCGCTCACGCCGCGCGGGCTCTTCATCGAGCTGCTGCGCTGGCCGATCGAGGGCTTCGTGGCGCGCGACGGACTTCCGCCGGGAAGCGTTTTCCTCCAGGAGAGACTATCCTGGGTGCATGAGCGATCGGGCTTCGAGCTCCGCCCGGGCGACAAGGTGAGGGTGGTGGTCACGCAGGCCGATGTGCGGATGAGGCGGATCGACTTCGCCCTCGTCGGCTCCAGCGCGAAGCGCGGCGGTTCGTCGAAGGCGGCGAAGCTCAAGCGGAGGAAGGTCGTCCAACGAGCCACCTCGAGCACGCGCCGTCGCGAGGGGAGCGCCGGGCCAACGAGGTCGGGCTCATCGAGGCCCGGCTCATCGAGGTCGGGCTCATCCCGCCCGCCTGCGCGCGCGGGAAGAGGCAGGCCGGTCACCGGCTCCGGCCGGAGCATCTCGAGCAAAGGCGCATCGAAAAAGCGCGGGCCGACCAAGGGACGCCCGGGCAAGAAGAAGCGCTAACTCCCGGCTAAGCACCCCGAGTGCGATGGCCGAAAACAGCAAGGAAGCTCAGGGGCGAGACCACAGGAGGACCGACCATGAAGGAAGGCGCCGAGCCGCAAGGAGCCGACCGTCGCCGCGGGCGGCGGGTTCCGATTCGGATCCACGCGACGCTTGAGGCTCGCGACCCGAAGGACGCGATCCACATCACCGTGCTCAATTTCTCGGAGGGTGGATTTTATTGCCGCGTCAGCCGCGCGCTTCCGGTCATGACCAAGCTCGGCATCCACTTCGTCTTTCCTCCCTTCGGCGATCGCGCGCAACGCGAGATGGAAGCGGTGGCGCTGGTGGTTCGTTGCGAGCGCCCCAAGTCGCCGGAAGAGGAGTCGCACCTCGCGGCGGCCTTCGTCGAGATCGAGGCAGACTCGCGCCAGCACATCCGCGACTACGTCACGTGGTACGAGACGGTGAACGGTCTCGAGGAAGAGGAAGAAGAGGCCAACACCTCCGAGTCGTCGTCCTAGCGGAAGCTGAGGTGCCCACGGATGGGCCTCGAGCCGGCACAACGACCACTGCCCGACATCGTCAGCCGTACGCGAAATCCGGTACAGCGCACCTTCCATTCTCTCGTGTCGCTCGGGGGATGGATTCTCTTCGTTTGGTTTTGGTGGACCGTCTTCGCGCGTCCGATGGATCGGTCCGCCCTCTACACCTTCGGCTTTCTGCTTCTGGCGCTCGTCGCCATCGTCGGGATCCATCTCCTGTGGGTGCGATTCAACGTCGACCTCTACCGCACGCGAGGGCAACGCACCCAAGTACGTGAGGTCGAGTTCGTGGCGACCGAGGATCGGCTCGGGCGTCGCCTGATCGGTGGGGAGTGGGATGCTCTCCGCGCCGCGTCCTTGATCGAGCTCTCCTTCGATCCCAAGACGGAGACCAAGACCTATCGCGTGGTCGATCCGACGGCGACGATCGGCGAAGGCACGAAGCCGTGACGCCGCAGTCGCTGCTCATGGTGGAGCGCCATCCGCTCTACCTCGTCGTCCTGATCTTCTTTGGTCTCTATCCGATCCTTTCGAGCCTGGTCTGGATCACGACCTCGCTTCTCTTCTATCTGCGCCGCGAGCGGAAGTACGACCCGGCGTTCTACGCCCTGCCGGCCGATCCGCCGTTGGTGTCGGTGCTGATCCCGTCCTACTGCGAGCGGGCGGTGATTCGGCGCACGGTCGAGGGGGTGCTGGCCATGACCTACCCGAAGCTCGAGGTCGTGGTGGTCGACGACGCTTCGACCGACGGTACCGCGGACGAAATTCGCGACCTCGTGGCGGCCGGACGCGTGCGTCTGATCCGAAAGAGCTTCAACGAGGGGAAGGCGATGGCGCTGAACGACGCCTTGCCCTGCATTCGCGGCGAGCTCGTCTTGATCATCGATGCCGACGCGTTCCCCGATCCCGATCTGCTTTCCTATCTCGTGCCGCACTTCCGGACCGCGCGCGTCGGCGCCGTGACCGGAAACCCGAAGGTCGCGAATCGCGAGACCTTCCTCTCGAAGCTCCAGATCATCGAGTTCACCTCGATCGTGAGCGTGCTTCGCCGCGCGCAGCGGGTGTGGGGACGCATCCTCACCATGAGCGGCGTGGTCGGAATCTTTCGCCGCTCCGCGCTCTTCGACGTCGGGCTCTACAGCCCGGAGATGGCGACCGAGGACATCGACATCTCGTGGAAGCTGCAGAAGCGGTTCTATGACATCCGCTACGAAAGCCGTGCGGTGGTGTGGATGCAGGTGCCGCCGACCTTCGCGCGTCTCTGGCGGCAGCGGGTGCGGTGGGCGAAAGGGCTCGCGCAGATTCTTAGGCGTCACGGCGATGTGTTGCGCCTCTACCGCCATCGTCGGCTCTGGCCCGTGATCACCGAGGCGGTGCTCTCGGTCCTCTGGGCCTACTGCGCGGTTCTCCTCACCACCTTCTGGGTCGTGAGCTACGCGC
>CAZZAH010000025.1:0-9111 GCA_964652115.1 uncultured bacterium
GGCCAAGGTCGCGTCGGCGGTGGAGGATCTACGCGCGGCGCTTCACTTCCGCGGCGCGCCCGCGCCGTGCGAGGAGGCGCTCAAGGCGCACTTCGATCGACTGCCCGGAACGCGGCGGGAGATCGACGAGATCGCGGACGATTGGAGCAAGATCGCCGAGGGTGGTCGCGTGGTGACCTTGAGTGGAGAGGACGCGACGGAAGGGGAGCTCAAACGCTTCGCGCCCCAAGCGCGCGTGCTTCACCTCGCGACCCACGGCTTCGTTCGCGCCGATCAATGCATCGCCCTTCCGGGAACGCGAGGCATCGGCGCGGTCGGAACGCCGGTGGGCGCGAAGGAGAATGCACCGGCCGATGCGGAGCCGACGCGCGCGAACGAGCGGCCGGAAGATCTCCTGCGCTTGGCCGGCGTCGCCCTCGCGGGAGCGAATCATCGCGCCGACGCGCCGCTCGATCAGGAGGACGGCATCCTCTCGGCGGAGGAGCTCGCGAGCCTCGATCTTTCGCGGACCGACTGGGTCGTGCTCTCGGCCTGCGATACCGGGGTGGGCGAGGTTCGGAGCGGCGAAGGGGTCTTCGGCTTGCGTCGCGCGCTCCGCACGGCCGGCGCCAAGGTCGCGATCCTGAGCCTCTGGCCGGTCGAGGACCGCGCCACCCTCGCGCTCATGACCGCGCTTTACGAGCATCGATGGGTGCGCGGCGAAGCCACCGCCTTGGCGATGCGCGAAGCGCAACGCGAGCTGCTCCATGCGCGGCAATCGCGCGGCGAGTCGACGCGCCCGTTCTATTGGGGAGGATTCATCGCCGCCGGCGAATGAACCGGCCGCCTGCCTCGTCCCGCGCCGAAGAAGACCCAGAAGAGCGAGGCTGACACGGCGTAGAGCACGATCGCGACCAGCATCGGCGGCGTGAAGCCGTACTTCTCGATGATCCAACCACCCAGCTGCGTCGAGACCATCCACGAGAGATTCCAACCGAGCATGCGGACCGAGTTGGCCACGGTCTGCTGATCGGGCGGCACCGTCTCCATCGCGAAGTTCTGGGAGATCGGCTGGTTCATGTTCATCAGCGCGCCGCGCATCCAGAACGCCATCACCGCGAGCGGCAAGCTGCGCGCGAACGCGAGCACGAGGAAGAAGGGGATCGACAGGAGCTCGGTCAGCACGCACGCGGCCACGCTCCCCATGCGCCGCGCGATCGGCGGCCCGAGCAGAAAGCCGACCACCGTCAGCGCCTGGCTCACCGCGAAGTAGACACCGATCTGCCGCGCGTCCTGCCCGAAGCGATCCCGAAAGTAGAGGTTCAAGAACGGAATGATGAGCCCCGCGCCGAGCCCGACCAGCAGCGCGGGAACGGTGAGCTTGAGCAAGAGCGGCAGGTCCTTCGCCGCGATGTAGTCCTTGAACGCGCGCGCCTTCGTCTCGAGCGCCCCTCCGCGAATGCGCGCGAAGGCAAAGGCGGCGCAGAGCGAAACGAGCGCCGCGATCGAGAGCGCGACGCGCAGGCCGGTCAGCTCCGAGCCCATCCGCGCCGCCAGCGTGCGCGCGAGAAAGCCGACGCCGAGCGCGGCCACGATCGTCGCGCAGGTTTCGACCGCGTTGGCGAAGCCGAAGAGGTAAATCCTCTCCTCCGGCGTCGCGTTCCGCATGAAGAAGGGCGCCGCCGCCACCGCGTGCACGGTGAAGAGCCCGGCGCTGAGCGCGGAGGCGACCAGGAACATCTCCGGTCGCGGAATGAAGAGCTGGAGCCCCAAGAAGAGGCTGAAGCCGATCGCGGCGAGACCGAAGATGCGCTGCGCGGGAAAGCGATCGACCCACATCGCCGCGGGCACGGCCACCAGGACCATTCCGAACGAGCCGGCCGACAGGATGCGCCCGATCATCTGCTCGCCGAGCCCAAGCGCGCGGTAGTAGAGGTTCATGTGCACCCACACCGCGCCGTGTCCGATGCCCATCAGGAAGCTGCCGATCAGGTAGGCCTTCGCGTTCGGGGTGAAGGTTCCGAGTCGCGCGAAGTAGGCGATGAAGCGTTGGGTCGGAGTGAGGGCCGCGCCGGCGATCGATTTCACGTCGGCATCGGGCAAGGCGGTCCTCCTTCGTGCGGGCGATCGGAACTCTAGGAGGAGAGCTTCCGGCCCGTCAAGCGAAGGAGGCCTATGCGGCTTGGCGTTCGCCGCTCGTTTCGTCTTCGACCGACACGAGCGTCAGGATCACGGGGCCGCCGGCCTCGTCGGGCACGTCGATCCACTCGACCATCAGCAGCTCCGTCGGATCGAAGAGGCGTGCGAGCTCCGCCGCGGTCGCCTCGTCGAGAGGAAAGTGAAGCGCCGGCCCCTCGACGTCCAGCGAGAGCGCCCAATCCCCCGCGCTCTGCGTCACCAGACGGAAGGAGCCGACGCTCCGCTCATGCTTGAGGAGCCCGCTTCGCCGCGCGATCGCGAGGCTCCCACGCTGCATCGCGCGAGCCGCGACCAAAAGGCCGAGCACGCAAGCGACGAACGAGGTGCCGGCCACGAGCGCGCGCACGCCAAGCGGCGCGTCGACCCGATCGAGACCGAAGAGAGGAAGGCGATGGAACCACGAGAGGGTCGCGATCGCCCCGAAGACGCTGGTCGCCAGAATGCCCGCGCTCAACTCGATCGCCGCGGTCTTGAGCTCGGGTCCTGGGAATGAGTAGGAACGGTGCATGCTGCCTCCCTCTCTGGGGGTCCACTCCGTCTATCGGCCGAGGGGAGCCGAGACCACAGCTTCTTGCCGCGGCTCAAGCGGCGTCTCGCTCGGCCGCTCTTCCGACCGGCAGCACGAAGTGGAAGGCGCTGCCTTGTCCTTTTCGGCTCTCGACCCAGATGCGTCCGCCGAGCCTTCGCACCAGCTCACGGCAGATCGCGAGTCCCAATCCGGTGCCGCCGTATTGCGCCGAGATCGAGCGGTCGGCCTGCGTGAACGGATTGAAGACGCTCTCCCGGTGGTCCTCCGCGATCCCGATGCCGGAGTCGATCACGCTGAACTGGAGCTGGTCCGCGTGTCCGACCTCATGGCATCGGACGCAGGCGACGCGCACCTCCACCTCGCCGTGGCTGGTGAACTTGATCGCGTTCCCGACCAGGTTGACCAGGACCTGGCGGATCCAGTGCGGCTCGCTCACCACGAACGCGGGCACCGCTTCGTCCACCTCGAGGCGGAAGCTCAGCCCCTTTTGCTCCGCGCGGGTCTTGAGCGAGTGGAGGTGGTCCTCGAGCTCGCGCCTGAGCTCGAATTCCTCGATCGAAGCCTCCATCTTGCCGGCCTCGATCTTCGAGAGGTCGAGGATGTCGTTGATCAGCTCGAGGAGGGTGCTGGCGGAGCGATGCACGACCTTGAGGTGCGCGGCTTGGTCTTCGGAGAGGGAGGTGGTCTCGAGCACGAGCTCGGTCAAGGCGAGGATCCCGTTCATCGGCGTGCGGATCTCGTGGCTCATGCTGGCGAGGAACTCGCTCTTGGTGCGGTTGGCGAGATCGGACTCCTCCTTCGCCTCGCGGAGCGAGCTCTCGATCGATCGTCGATACTCGAGCTCACGCAGGAGCTCGCGGCGCTCGGCGTAGAAGCGGATCATCCGCGCGAGCTCGCCGTATTCGTCCTCGTTCGCTTCCAAGGTCGAGAGGCTGTCGGCGTCTTGCTGGCCGAGTCCGCGCGAGAGCAGTCCGAGCGGCCGCATCACCCAGAGATTCAGATAGAGCACGAGCAAGAGAACGATCCCGACCGCGACGCCGCCGTGGAGAATCAGCCCGCTGTCGATCGAGCGCTTCGCCTCGGCCAAGCCGGGCACCGTCTGCTTGTACCGAATCGTAGCGACTGTCCGCCCCTGATCGTCGCAGAGGTCGATCGTCTTCGAGATCCGTCCGAAGGGGAGCGGCCGCGCCGGCGTGCCCGGTGCTTCGAGCGTCGCCTCCACGTGAAGCAAGGCCGAGAGCTCCTTCATTGCCTCCCGCGTGTAGTAGCGGCCGGCGAAGAGATAACCACGGGCGGGTGAGGTCCGATGGGCGTCGCTGTTCGGATGAATCGGCGCGCCCGCCACCTCGAGCAGCCCATGCTCGGTCTGCAGAAAGAAGTGCGGATACTCGAGGTGCGCGGCTGCCTTTCGCACCACGTCGGGTCCGAAGGGAACGGCGCTCGAGGCCGCCAGCACATCGCAACCGCGAATGAAGGTACCGTCCGGCGCGAAGACCCACATGCCCTGCATGTGAAAGGTCGTGAGCGAGGAGCGCAGGTTCTCGTCGAACCAGAGGTCGCTCGGCTCCTGCACGAAGTCGACGAGGTCATCCCACCAGGCGTAGTCGGTCGCGTAGGTGCGGAGGGTGCGGCTCCAAACTTCCTGGCCCTGGTCGACCTGAACGGCCATGTCCTCGACCTGACGCGCGAGCAGGTGCTCGAACTGCGAGGTAGTCGCGCGCCATCGCGCGACCATGACGCCGACGAGGCTGATGGTGCAGAGGCTCAGGAGCACCGTGAGTCGGGCTCGAATCGTCCATAGCGGTCTCTTCACGAATCAGGCCGCCTCTTGCGCGTCGGGCGACGTCACATCCGCGATCGATGCCTGAGCGGAGGGATCCGACACGGCCGGCGACGCGACTTCCGACGCTACTCCCGACGGGAATGCTTCGATCGACGATTGAGGGGAGAGGGTCGAGGCGTGCCTCACCGCGAGCACTCCATCCATCGCGCCGAACAGCGCCGCGGGCTGGATCGGCTTGGTGACGTAGTCGTCCATCCCGGCCAGCAGGCAGCGCTCGCGATCCCCCTTCATGGCGTGCGCGGTCAGGGCGATGATCGGCGTGTGTCTTCCGATGCCCGCTTCTTCCCTTCGGATCTCGGCCGTCGCCTCGAAGCCGTCCATGACCGGCATCTGAAGATCCATCAGGATGAGGTCATGCGGATCGGTGGTCTGCGTCTGGACGGCGAGCTTGCCGTTGTCGACCACCGTGACCTGGAATCCGCGTCGTTCGAGCAGACGCACCGCGAGCTTTTGATTGACGAGGTTGTCCTCCGCCAAGAGCACTCGGCCGCGCGACTCCGCGAGCAACGCACCGGCGTTGAGCGCGCCCGAATCGCTCCGGTGTCCCACCTTCGAACCGCGCGCCGCCTTCTGCTTGAGAGCGAGCGAAAGATCGGCCACCAGCTCTTCGAAGAGGATCGGCTTGGAAAGCCCGAGCAGGATGCCCGGCTCCTGCGCGCGCCGCGTCTCCCCGCGAAGCCCGGGAGAGATCAGCAGGATGATCTCCGGTTGTTCGACGTGCGGCAGGCTTCGAACCCGCCGCGCGACCTCAAAGCCGTCCGCGTCGGGCAAGGTCGAATCGATGAAGACGAAGTCGAAGGGCGCGCCCGCTTCCTGCGCCTGCTTGAGGCTCGAGAGCGCGGTCTCGACGTTGTCGGTGCTGTGTGGCTTCAAGCCGAGCTTGGCCAGCATGCGGCTGAGCTGACGCCGCGCCCCCGCATGATCGTCGAGGATGAAGGCCGACTTGCCTTGCAGCGAACTCAGGATCTCGTCCGGTTCGCGTCGCGCTTCGCCTTCGACGATCGCGAGCGGGATCACGAACTGGAAGGAGCTTCCGCGCCCCGGCTCGCTCTCGACCCAGATGTGCCCGCCCATCAACTGCACCAGCTCCGAAGCGATGGCGAGGCCGAGCCCGTTGCCGCCGAAGCGCCGCGTGTTGGAGCCGTCCCCTTGCACGAAGGCGTCGAAGATACGGCTCATCTGCTCCGGCGGAATTCCCACGCCGGTGTCGGAGACGGTGAAGTGGATCGCGACCTCGCCCTCGGCGGTCGACTGCGCGCCCACGACCAGATTCACCTCGCCCTCGTCGGTGAACTTGATCGCGTTGCCGAGGAGATGCAGCAGGATCTGTCGAACGCGCTCGGGGTCGCCCATCCGATCGCGCGGGAGCTTGGGGTCGATCTCCGCCAGGAGCTCGAGCCCCTTCTGATGACTGCGCGGCGCGACCGAGCGAAGGACCTCGGCCACCAGCTCGGTCACGCGGAAGGGAACTTCGTCCAGCTCGAGCCTCCCCGCTTCGAGGATCGAGAAGTCGAGCAGGTTGTTGAGCGTCAGAAGGAGCGACTCGCCCGAAGAGCGGACGGTGCTCACGTACTCGCGCTGCTCCGGCGAGAGCGGCGTCGCGAGCGCCAGGTCCGACATGCCGAGGATGCCGTTGAGCGGCGTCCGGATCTCGTGGCTCATGTTCGCAAGGAACTCCGACTTCATCCGCGCGCTCTCGAGCGCCACCGCGGTGGCACGCGTGATCGCGGCCTGGGCCGCCTGACGCTCGGTGATGTCGGTCGTGATCCCTTCGATGCGCTCGGCCTCGCCGTCGCCGGTGAAGGTCATGCGGCAACGCTCCTCGACCCAACGAATCGTCCCGTCGGGTCGGACGATGCGGTACTGAAGCGAACGCGCGCCGACCTTGTGCAGCTCGGACCAGCTCTCCTCGACCAGCGGACGATCATCGGCGTGCACCGCGTCCAGGCGCACGCGAGGGAAGCGCGTGAACTCCGACGCGGGCCGGCCGTAAAGCGCTTCCATTCCGCGGCTGAGGTACAGAGGAGTCCACTGCTTGGCCTCGATCGACCAGATGCCGTCATCGAGCGAATCGAGCAACGCGCGAAGGCGCTCGGTCTCGCGGCAATTCCGCTGCTCTTCCTCGATCCGGGCGGTCACCTCGACCAAGGTGGTGACGACGGCTTGAGGTTCTTTCTTTCCCGCGTTGAGCAGCAGTGCGGATTGAATCGAGAGCCACCGCGTGCGGTCGCCGCGCTCGACCCCGACGACCATCGGCGCGGTCTCGGTCGCACGGGCTCGTCGCGCGAGCTCTTCGCCGAGCGCGCAGGTGGTTCCATCGAGCTTGATCGCCTTGAGCGATCCCCACGCCGTGCCGGAGAGAGGCGCGGAGCCGAGCAGCTCCGCCGCGCGCGCGTTCCAGGTCAAGGGGACGCCGGTCAGGTCTTGAAGAAGCAGTCCCTCGGGCAGCTGCTGCAGAACGCCATCAAAGACGGAGAGCCGCGCCTGCCGAGCCTCGAGCTCACGCACGAGCGGACGCCGCTGCCGGATCCACCAGAAGCGGGACGCGACAACGCAGGCCGCGATCAGGAAGAAGCTGTAGACGAGGATGGAAAGCACAGGCGAAGAAGCGTGGGTCAACGGCACCCGCGCTTGGTCCTCCTATCGGCTCCCGGCTCGGACTGAGGAGTAGGTCTCCCGGAAGTAGTTTCGACTCATCCGGACGCGATCTTGATCCCTGGGGCGGGGTTCGCGCGTCGCGTCGCCGGGCTCAGGCCGCGCGACGCGATGGAACGATCCTTCCCAGAGCGGCCCTGAGCTCCGCGGCGCGGACCGGCTTGGTCAGATGGCCGTCCATCCCCGCGGCCAAGCAGCGCTCGCGATCTCCGGTCATCGCGGCGGCGGTGAGAGCGAGGATCGGAATGCGTGTGCCCTCCGATTCAGCCTCCCGGATCTCCGCGGTCGCGCCGAAGCCGTCGAGCTCCGGCATCTGCAGGTCCATCAGAATGACGTCGTACGAATGGAGCGCCGCCGCCTCCACTGCCTGACGGCCATTCTCGACCACGGTGAGTCGATGGCCCCACTTTTCGAGGAGCCGAGTCACGAGGAGCTGCCCGACGCGGCTGTCGTCCGCGAGCAGCACGTCGAGCGATGGCGCCGCGACGTTCGAGTCGGGCCCGATGCCGCCGGCCGCCGAGTCCGCGGAGCCCCCTCGCGTGCGCTGCGCGACGAAAATCCGGTGCTCTCCTTCGCTCGCCAAGCTGAACGGCACGATGAACTGAAAGGAGGAGCCCCGGCCGGGTACGCTCTCGACCCAGATCTTCCCAAGCATGCGCGCGACGAGCTTCGCGCTGATGGCCAGCCCGAGCCCGGTGGTGGCGCCGCGCTCGACGCTGTCCTCGGCGCGATGGACCACCGGCTCGAAGATGCGCTGCTGGCGGCTTTCCGGGATCCCGATGCCGGTGTCCAGCACCTCGAAGTGGATCAGCGAGCGGTCGGCGGTCGTGCCCTTGCACCGCAGTCGGATGCGCACCGAGCCGCGCTCGGTGAACTGAATCGCGTTCGTGATCAGGTTCAAGAGGATCTGCCTCAGACGATGCTCGTCGCCGAGCAGCACGTCCGGCACGACCCCTTCCACCTCGAGCGCGAGCGTCAGTCCCTTTGCCTTCGCCGTCGGAAGCACGGTTCGAACCAACGCCTCCGCCACCGACCGCGGCGAGAAGGGCTCGGACTGGAAGCCGATCCGTCCCATCTCCAGCTTGGAGAGGTCGATCAGGTCATCGATCAGCGACATGAGCGCCGCGCTCGAGTCGAGGATGCCGTTCAAGTACTCGCGCTGCGTGGCGTCGAGTGTGGTGTCGGCCAGGAGCTCGGCCAAGCCGACGATGCCGTTGAGCGGCGTTCGGATCTCGTGGCTCGTCTGCGCGAGGAACGCGGTGGTTTCGCGCGTCGCCTTGACCGCGGCATTGCGGGCCATCGCGAGCTCTTCGGTCTGAAGCGCGAGCGCCCGGCACGCCGACTCGGCACGTTCGCGCTCACCCTCGACGTGACGAAGGTTGGCGAGGCTCTCCTCCTCCAGACGACGGCGTTCGCTGATGTCGGTGTTGCTGCCGACGAAGCCTTCGAGCGCGCCACCGTTGCCGAAGTGAGGGACGCCCTGGCTCAGCATCCAACGGTACTCGCCGTCATGACGCCGTTGCCGGTACTCGACCTCGAACGCGGATTGACGTTGGATTCCCTGGCGATAGGTCGCGAGGCAGCGTTCGACGTCTTCGGGATGGATGCCGTTCGCCCAGCCGTCGCCCACTTCCTCGGTCATGGTGCGCCCGGTGAAGGAGAGCCAGCGGTCGTTGACGAAGGTGAAGCGTCCGATAGGGTCGGTCAGCCAGAGCAGGGTCGGCGTGCTGCTCGCGAGCATCCAGAAACGGTCATCGCTTTCGCGGAAGGCGCGCTCGGCCTCCTTCCGCTCGGTGATGTTCCGCACGTCGATGACGAAGCAGCCGTCCTCCCGCACCATCGCGCGGGCCTCGTAATCGCGCTTCTCACCGCCGACCTCCATCTCGTACTCGAAGCTCACCGGCTT
>CAZZAH010000025.1:9211-11479 GCA_964652115.1 uncultured bacterium
GTCCCTTGGGGGTTATCGATCGATTTCGGGTTCGACCTTAGCCGAGGCTTAGTTCACGCGCACGAGACGAGCGGATCGAGCGGGCAAGCCCGACTGCTCCAGCCGCACGAAGTAGACGCCGGAGCCGAGCGCGTGGCCCGCGTCATCCCGCCCATCCCAGCTGATCGCGTGGCGTCCGGGCACGAGCGGCGCGTCTAGCAGAGTGCGGAGCACGCGACCCGACGCGTCGACGATGCGGACTCGGCTTCGTTCGGTGCCCGCCACCGTGAACGCGATCTCGCTCGCGGCGGAGCTCGGGTTGGGCCGGATTGCCTCGATGGCGAGGCGGCTCGCGGTCGGGCCCTCCTCAACCGCGGTCTGAGGCATCCCGAGATCGAACGCGATGTCGTCGATGTACCAGCCCGGCAGGTTGACCCCGCTGTCGCTCCCGAAGTGGAAGCGCACCTGCAATGCGCCGCTCGCGAAGGCGGAGAGATCGAAGACCGCGGTGCGCCAGCCATTGGTGTCGCCGCTGAATCCGGCTTCACCGCCCAACCCATCGAGGAAGGCCGCGGGGTAGCCGCCGATCGGCGCGATCGTGACCCAACCGAGCCCGTTCTTGACCTGGATGTTGCCGCCGTCGAAGCCGGCCTCGAGGCTGTACCAGTGGCTGAAGCTCAAGTAGAGGCGGTTCGCGCCGGAGAAGTTGAAGGTCGGCGACGTTAGGTTCGCCGACTGGTTGTCGCCGTAGTTGCCGGAGAGGTTGGTCGCCCACAGCTTGCTGCCGGAGAAGGCTCCGCCGGGGCCGGAGCCTGTCGGCACGCCCCAGGCCCAAGGCGTCTGCGGTTGGTACGATCCGTTGTTTGCCTCAAAGGTCTGCGCGTCGGCGAGCGCCACGTTGCTGGTGGTGAAGTTGTTCGCGACGACGTCCACCTGGCGATAGGCGCCCCCCTTGCCGGGCACGAGGCCGTAGACCGCGAGGTAGCCGTTTCCGGCGGGAATCCCGGTGAGCTGGTACTCGCCGCTCGCGTTGGTGTGGACCGCCGCGAGAGGAACGTTCATGAGGCTGACCTCGGCGTTGGCGAGCGGAGCGCCGCCGGTCTGCGCTGTGACCAAGCCGGCCAAGGTGCCGGTCGGCCTCGCGGTCATGGCGATGTCCTGGTTCACATTCGCGCCCGGGGCGACCGTGACCGGCACCGAGATCTCCTCATGGAAGAACTCGGTCGCGTGCAGGGTGAAGTCCCCCGCCAGCACCGGCAGGGAGTAGTGGCCGTTCGCGTCGGTCAGGGCGAAGGCACCGTTCTCGATCACATCGATGCGAACGCCGGTCAGAGGCACGAGGGTCGTCGCGTCCTTCACCACGCCGCTGATCGTGCCGACCCCTTGGAGCAGCATGTTGCGCGCGGCGACCAAGTCCGGCCGCGGCCCGATGCGCTTGTTGCCGACGTACGGTGTCCCGGTCGAGGTCAGGATCGCGGTGATCACGTTCGCGTTGAGCGCGATGCCCCACTGCGCCTTGCTCAAGCCCTGAAGTGCTGCGACCGCGCCGGAGATGATCGGGCTCGCGCTCGAGGTGCCGCCGAATCCCGACGTGTACCACTGGTTCTCCGAGCCGCCCTGGAGCGTGCCGTAACCGGCCGTGGTGACCGACGATCCCCAGGCGTTCAGGTCGATGCGCGTGCCGTAGTTCGTGAACCACTCGGCCACCAGGCCGGTAGGCGTGCCGGCGCCGACCATGATCGCGCCGGAATTCCGCACCGACCGATCGAAGAGGTGAAGGTAGACGGCGTCATCGAGGTTCTGCTCGCCGTTGCCGCCCGCCTCGATGCAGACCCGTCCGTTCGCGACCGCGGTCTGGATCGCGTCGAAGTTGTCCTGCCACCACTCCATCGGGACGTAGCCAAACTGGCCGCTTCCGTTCGCGTTCGGGCCGGGCGCGTGGAGCTCGATCAGGAAGAGGTCGCCGACGGAGAGGTTCGCCGAGGCGTTGTTGATCGCGCCGGCGGTGCTCTGGTCGCCGATCGAGGAGCAGCCGACCTGCATGTCGCTCACGATGCCGGTGACGCCGAAGCCGTTGTTCGCGCCGATCATCTCGCCCATCACCGCGGTGCCGTGATCACGCCAGCCCTGGTCTGCGATCTGCGTCCCGCCCTGGAAGAAGGGGACGCGGAGGTCTTCGTGCGACCAATTCCAGGCGCCCTCGACGTCGATCAGCTTGACCGTCGCGCCGCGGCCGCCCGGGAAGCCCCAGACCGCCTGCGCGTTGATGCCGCTGGGCGAGCTCTGGAG
>CAZZAH010000025.1:11579-18459 GCA_964652115.1 uncultured bacterium
TGGTCGAGGAGGGCCTCGTCGCGGGTGAAGCGGCGGGTGACCGAGACTTCGGGGTGCCGCGCGAAGAAGGCGTCCAAGTCCCGGAGGTCGGCCGCCGGCTCCAGGCTCACCAGGCGCGAGCCCCGGAGGCGGATCGCGGTCCCCTCCGCGAACTTGACGACGAAGCGGTCGGAGCGGTCGAGGTCGGGCCGAATCGCGGCTCGAGCCATCGCACCGACGGGTCCGCGTTGGTCGACCGCCCCGCTCCCCCAGGAGGAATTGGCCCAAGGGGATGCGGCGGCGAGCCCCGTTCCGGCCAAGGTAGAGAGCGCCACAGCGGCGATGACGAGCTGAACCGACTTCATTTTGACGACGTCCTTTCGTGGGATACGAGTCGAGGCTGCCCCGGGGAGCGCAGCATCCATTCTATCCGAGAGCTTCGGTGGCGATTGCGAGATTTCCGAAGACTTGCGAGTTAGGGGAACGGTGGGGCCGCGCGCGGGGGCTACTGGGTCCGGTAGACCTTCTTGATCACGCTCCAACTCGTGCGGGTGGGGACGCAGGCGGTGCGGCTACAGTCCCGGCCCATGTCCTTGAACTCGCCGCCCTCGCGGCCGCAATCGTAGGGCGAGTAGCTCGGGTAGCACTCGCCCTGGATGCAGCAGGGGCCGAGGCAGGAGCCGGGATCGCAGGTGGTGTAGTCGCCGAAGTAGGTCATCCCGCGGTCCTCGCACTGATCCTCGATCTGGATGGTGCAGTGGCCGTGGTTGTCACAGCAGGCGCCGTTCGGGAGAAATGCGAGGCAGGGGTTTTCGCCCGACACGCCGAAGCCGAGGCTGCCGTAGCCGTCGATGCGGTCGAGCTCCGAGGGGATGGAGTTGTCGCCGAAGTAGCCGCCTTGCTGGGGATGGGGGATGACGGAGAAGGTCGCGCCCGCGTAGCCATACCCGCCAAACCAGTAGATCTCGAACACGCGGTCCTTTTCCGGCTCGTTCCAGGTCAGGGCCGTACCGCTCCTCGATGCGGGCCAGGCCTGCTGAGCCAATTCAAAGTCCGCGCCGCAGAGCCTCTGCTCCAAGATCGTTACCTGGGAGTCGTACTCGATGCCGAAGGTGACACCCAGCACCTTGGGCGAGGCATAGCTCGGGAACGCCGCCATCACGAACCAGACGATTTTCTGAGAGTCGCTCCCGTCGTACGCGGGCGCGTCGCTGACCGCCCGCTCGCAGCGCGACAGGTCGGAGTAACCGCTCCAGCTTCGCCCTTCGGTATAGATGAGGTTGGGCGGAGCGTGGACGATGAGGCTGCCGTCGGTGTTCGGGCCGGCCACCGCAAGCGACGTCGAGAAGGATAGACCGAACAGGAAGCCGACGGCACGACCCCAGGCTGTGCGCCGCGGCGGGTGGATCGAGAACTGCACAGATGCTCCTAGTGTTCGGCGGGGTCCAGAGGAAGCATGGGGCTCGGATCGTCGCGGGTCAACCCGGGCGTTAGACCCGCGCGTCGCGGTCGGGTTCCTTCCGCGAGCTAGCGGATGCCCGCGGCCACCCTCACCTCCTCCATCGTCGTGCTCGCGATCGCGCCCGCGCGCTTCGCGCCGTCGGCCAGCACGTCCGACACCAGGTCGGGCTTCTCCGCGAGCTCGGCCGCCTTCGCCTGAATCGGTTCGAGCGTCGCCATCATGCTCCGGTGGAGCTTCTTCTTGCAGTCGACGCAGCCGATGCCGGCGACGCGGCACTCGCGGTTGACTTCCTCGATCGTGGCGGCGTCGGAGAAGGCCTTGTGGAGAGAGTAGATGTTGCAGATGTCCGGATTGCCCGGGTCGGTCCGCCGCTTCCGGTTCTCGTCGGTCAAGGCGGGCGCGAGCTTCTTCCAGACCTCCTCGCTCGATTCGAGCACGCCGATGTAGTTGTTGAGGGTCTTCGACATCTTGCTCTTGCCGTCCAGCCCCATGATCCGCGCCCCGTCGGTCGGCACCAGTTGCGCCGGCTCGGGGAAGAGCTCGGCGAATCGCGCGTTGAATTTGCGCGCGATCTCCCGCGTCAGCTCGATGTGCTGGATCTGATCCTCGCCGACCGGCACCGCCACCGCCTTGTACAGGAGAATGTCGGCCGCCTGGAGCACCGGGTAGGTGAAGAGTCCCGCGTTGACGTTCTCCTCGTTCTGGCGGCTCTTCTCCTTGAACTGGGTCATGCGCGCGAGGTCGCCCATCGGCGTGACCGTGCTGAGCACCCACGCCAGCTCCGTGTGCTCGGGCACCCGCGACTGCACGAAGAGGATCGCGCGCGCCGGGTCGATCCCGCACGCGATGTTCACCCGGGCCGCGTCGAAGGTCCGCCGCTTGATCGCGGCGATGTCGTAGGGCGAGGTGAAGGCGTGGTAGTCGACGATGCAGAAGATGCACTCGTACTGGTCGAGCAGGCGCACCCAGTTTCGGATCGCGCCGCAGTAGTTACCGATGTGGATCTCGCCGCTCGGTTGGATTCCGCTGAACAGCTTGGGCATCTGATCTCCTCGCTCTGGAAAGACCGCCGAGGCGGCGCGGAAAGTCGGAAGGTAGGGAGGGGCGGAGAGGAGTGTCAAGCAGGCCGCACCGGAAGCGGAATAGGAAGGGCGCCCGACCGGTCGATCGAGCGCCCTCCATTTCACCGACTTTATCGGCGTCGCCCGCACGGGCGAGGCGCCGGCAGGGTCGAGCTCTACTTCGTTGCGTCCTCGACCATGCGCATCAGCTTGTCGAACCGCGACACCGTCATGTTGGGATGGTGCGCGAGGACGAGCTGACGGAACGCCTCAGCGAATCCGGCTTGGATCCGTGCCGCGCTCCGCGGGCGTCCGCGCCGCGCGCCGACCCGAGGCATATCCATCGCGGCGGATGCCGCTGCCGGCGGACGACCGACACGACCCGACCCGGGCGGACGACCGACCTTGCGAGCGACCGGACGTCCAACGCGGGCGGCCTTCCGGCGCGGACCCGCAACGATGATCTTGGCGCCCTTCCGCCGTCCGCGGCTGATGCCCGCCTTCTTCGCCTTGTTGTTCACCGTGGGCAGGGAAACGCTGTGCTTGTCCGCGATCTGGCGATAGCTCAGCTCGCCAGCCTTGATATCCGCGATGATCGCGGTCTCGCGCTTGACCTGCTCGGGGCTCATCCTCCGGCGGCCGCCACCGCGCTTCGAGGCCTTTCTCATGTCATGGGCTCCTTCCATGCTGTTGGCCCGCGTCCTCGCGGGCTGGGTTGCTACGGCCTACACTGCTCGCCGGCGCCGTTCCATTCTCTTCGCTGAGTGCTCGACGGAAGAGGGCGCCCTACCAGTTACGCCTGCGCTCTGAGCAAGTTTCCTTGCACGAATCCACACCCTATCGCGAGCATAATGCCGGAGCGTGGTACATCTGGCTCCGTCAACATGTACACGCGCGGCAGTATCGACGGCGTACAAGATCGTGTCAACCGCACATTCCGCTTCGCGCCGCTCCCGCGCAGCCAAGGAACGATTTGCGTGCTCGAATTGAATTGGCGATGATGGCAACTCGAGGACGGAATGAAGAGGCAGGGAATGCCTGCGCGGAAAGGATCGAAATGGCATCAGGGAAGAAGAGCGGGGCTCCGCCGGCGCGCGCCCGGGCAGGTCAACGTGCGAACGCTGTACAGCTCGAGGTTGATTTCTTATCCGGCGCCGGCGTTGTGGATGATTCGCCGACCCCGGCTCTCTCGAAGCGGGCCGATGCCGGAACGCCGCGCGCATCGGAACCGGCGCCCGTCCCGACGGAGCGTGTTTCCCGCGCGTCGGAACGCCGCACCGAGAACCGTACGCGAGCCTCCGCGCAGGACATGGCGGCACGGCAGCGCGAAATCTCCGTTTCCGAGTTCTTTTCCAAGAATCGCCACCTGCTCGGCTTCGACAATCCGGCGAAGGCGCTCCTGACCACGATCAAGGAGGCGGTGGACAACTCGCTCGACGCTTGCGAGGAGGCCGGCTTTCTTCCCGAATTGACGGTGGAGGTGCATCCGATCTCGGAGGACCGCTACCGCGTCGTGGTCGAGGACAATGGACCCGGCATCGTGCGCGCGCAGATCCCGAAGATCTTCGGACAGCTACTCTACGGATCGAAGTTTCACACCTTGAAACAGAGCCGCGGCCAGCAAGGCATCGGCATCTCGGCCGCGGGCATGTACGGACTGCTCACGACCGGCAAGCCGATCGCCATCACCTCGCGCACCGGAAAGGGAAAGCCGGCGCACTACTTCGAGCTCGCGATCGACACCCGGAAGAACGTGCCGGACGTACTGGTCGACCGCGTGATCGAGTGGGAGCCGGAGCACGGCACGCGGGTCGAGATCACGCTTCAGGCGACGTACAAGCGAGGCCGCCACTCGGTCGATGGATACCTTCGCCAGGTGGCAATTGCCAATCCGCATGCGACCATCCGGTATTTACCGCCGGCCAACGGCGGGGGGGATGGCCCCGAGCTTTTCGACCGCGTGGCGGACTCGCTGCCCCCGGAGCCGCTCGAGATCAAGCCCCACCCGCATGGAGTCGAGCTCGGCGTCCTGGCGAAGATGCTCAAGGACACTCGCGCGAAGCAGCTCGGCGCGTTTCTGCAGCAGGAGTTCTCCCGGGTGAGCGCGAAGGTGGCGGGCGAGATCTTGGAGGTCGCGGGCCTGGGCGCCACCGCGAAATCGGCCGCGATCACCGCCGCGCAGATCGAGCGACTGCATCAAGCGCTCGGTCAGGTCAAGATCATGGCCCCGCCGTCCAACTGCATTTCGCCGATCGGCGAGGAGCTGCTGCTCCGCGCGCTCGAGCAGGACGTGAAGGCCGATTTCTACACCACCGTGACGCGGCCCCCCTCGGTCTATCGAGGCAATCCGTTCCAGCTCGAGGTGGGACTTGCGTACGGCGGCGACCTCGCGGCCGACGAGCTGATCTCGCTCTATCGCTACGCGAATCGGGTGCCGCTCCTCTATCAACAGTCGGCCTGCGCGATCACCAAGTCGGTGCTCTCGATCGATTGGAAGGGCTATCACCTCCAGCAGTCGAAGGGCGCGCTGCCGACCGCGCCGATGGTGCTCTTGGTGCACATCGCCTCGGTCTGGGTTCCGTTCACCTCCGAGTCGAAGGAAGCGGTGGCGCACTATCCGGAGATCGTGAAGGAGATCCGCCTCGGCTTGCAGGAAGCGGGACGCCGCCTCGGCTCATTCATCAGTCGCCGTCGGCGTGAAGCCGACGAGGGGAAGAAACGCTCGTACATCCAGAAATACATCCCGCATATCGGCATCGCGCTGCAGGAGATCTTGAAGCTGACGGACAAGGACCGCGAGCGGACCGTCAGCGTGCTCACCGACACCCTGGAGCGTTCGCGCAGCGGCACCGAGCTCGAGGATGACGAGGACGAGCCGATCGTCGAGTCGGCCTGAAGGCAGGAGGAGTGATGGAAAAGCTCACCAAGAAGCAGGTCGACGACATTCGCAAGCGGAACAAGGAGCTCGATCAGTCGGCGGTCCGCCTGATCGGCGAGACGGCGGAGCGGATTCACTCCAAGATCCTGAAGCGGGACAAGCCCGACCTCAAGCTGCCGGTCCGCTCGCTGGCCAACGTGTCGTATTCCAAGGCGCGCGGCTACCTCGAGATCGGAAAGCAGAAAAAGGTCCGCACTCTCACCGTGAACACGGTCAAGACCTTCGCGCAGACGATGCGTATGATGTCGCTCTCCAAGAGCCTGATCGAAACGAGCGACTTCGCCACCAAGCGAGATGCCTACTACCAGTCGAAGAACTGGGGCGAGGCGATGTTCCACGAGCAGACCGAGTCGGATGCGGTGATGGACGACATCGAGGCGCTCTTCTCGGTCGATCGAATCAACCGCGAGCAGCTTCGCTTCCTGCCGGATGAGCATGGCGGCGCGGTCGCGGGTGAGCTCGTCGTCTACGATCCCGATCTCGAAACCGGCGAGGTCGAGCGCATCGATTGCACGCGCTTCGGCTCCGGCGCCTATTCGATCCCGAGCTCGGTCGAGCACCTCTCCTTCGAGACCGACGCCAAGTTCATTATCGCGATCGAAACCGGCGGTATGTTTCAGCGGCTGCAATCGCACAAGTTCTGGAAGACGGCCAACTGCGTGCTCGTCTCGATGGGCGGCGTGCCGACACGCTCGACCCGTCGCTTCATCCGCCGACTGGCCGACGAGCGCAAGATCCCCGTCTATGCCTTCGTCGACTGCGATCCTTATGGGATTTCCAACATCTACCGCACGCTCAAGGTGGGGAGCGGAAACGCCGCGCACATCAATCAATTCTTCTGCGTGCCGCAGGCGCGATTCCTAGGCGTCACTCCTCAGGATATCGTCGACTACAAGCTGCCGACCCACCCGCTCAAGGAGGTCGACGTCAAGCGCGCCAAGGACGCGATCAAGAACGATCCCTTCTTTCAGGAGCACAAGCCGTGGACCAAGGCGATGGACCAGCTGCTCAGGATGGGAGTGCGCGCGGAACAGCAGGCTCTGGCCAAGTGGGGCCTCAATTATGTGATCGAGGAGTATCTTCCGGCGAAGCTCAAGGCGACCGACAAATTCCTCCCTTGATCGACGAGGAGAGACCGCGCGCGCGGATCGTCTGGCCGCGCGTGCTGAGCTATCTCGGCGCTTCCTTTGTCATCGGGGCCGCCGCGCAGTATGTCGGATTGCTGCTCTTCCTCTGGCTGCGCGACGGACCAGGTTCGCTCGACACCAGAATTCGGATCGCGAGCGCGAGCGGCGATGGCGACGCGTTGCTCGGCGCCGCCGCCTTCGCCGCGCCGATCCTACTGGGGTTCACCTGGTGCGTGCGCCGCTTCCTGGACCGTCGAACGCTCGCGTCACTCGGTTTTCGTCGCGCCGACGCGCTCAACCACTTTCGAACCGG
>CAZZAH010000026.1:0-18145 GCA_964652115.1 uncultured bacterium
GAGGTACTGCAGATCGATCGGGGTCGTGAGTCGATCGTCCGTGTTCACGAGCGGCTCAAGCGCATTGTTCACGGTGTTCACGCGATAGATCGCGCCGGGCTCCGCTCCCTTTTTCGCCGCGATCACGAGGTCGCCGTCGGGATCCCACTCCAACGCGCTCGGCTCCTGGATCGAAGGGCTGGTCAGGGGCAAGAACTCCGCCGGATCGCCTCGCCTGCCCAGCCGGAAGATGGCGCCTCGCCGGAGCGGCGGGTTCTGCGGATCGGCCGCTTCGTCGGACAGGACGATCTCTCCCGGACCGAACGGAGCACGCACCAAGATCGACTGCTCGATCGTGACCGGAGCGCGCCCACCGAGCACCAGCACGCGGGCGCCGGCGCGGCTTCCGAACGACGCCGACTCGCGCACGCGCGCCGTGACGTTGACGAAGACCGAGTCGTTGGCGGGCATCTGAGCCGACCAGACCGCGCGGCTGATGCTCCGTTCGACCGTCACCACTCCGACCTCCGCGGTGCCGGAGAGCAGCTCGGTCGAAGGCAGAGCCTCGAACTGCACCATCGCCTGCCCGGCGATGCGGTCGGATGGATTGGCGACCAAGAGCCGCAGCGTCAGCGTGTCGCCCGGCTCCGCGCGGCCCGAACCGTTCGGCAGAAGAATGTTCAGTCGACTGCTCGAGAGATCGGCGTGAAGGAAGCCGATCATCCCGTCCGGCTGGTGCACCGACGGTCCCGCCGCCGCGACCTCGGTCTCTCCTGTCTTCGCGTTCACCCGAAAGACGGCGCCTGGATCGTTGGTCCCCAACCCGAGCGGATCGGCCTCGCGATCGGTGAGGTAGACGGTGCCATCGGGGGACGCCCACACGTCCGTCGGGTCGACGAAGCGATCATCCTCGGTGACCAGGCGATAGTCGATCGGCGAGCGCGTGACCTGAAAGAGCGCGCCGTGATTGCCGCTCAGGTTCCGCGGGTTGCCGGTGAGCTCGGCCACGTAGAAGCGACCCGGCCCAGGCGAGAAGACGCCGAGCGGGTCGACGAACCAGCGGTCGTTCTGCGGGAAGCGGAAGAGCACGTGCGTATCGGGGTCGTACTCGTAGAACTGCCCAGGCGCGGCGCCGCCGTAATCGCAGATATAGATCTTGCCGTTCCGGTCGACGGTGGCATCGAGCGGCTCGACCATCGCG
Organism: uncultured bacterium; assembly: GCA_964652115.1. Classification (GTDB taxonomy): domain Bacteria; phylum Eisenbacteria; class RBG-16-71-46; order CAIMUX01; family CAIMUX01; genus JADJQY01. The sequence goes on from CAZZAH010000026.1 coordinate 1,181, forward strand.
CAGTCGCTGATCACGAGCGTGAGCGCGCCGGTATGGATGTCGAGGCGGAAGACCGCACCGGTCGGGCCGGAGCCGCAGCCGTTCGGGTTGGCGTCCTTGTCGATCAGAAGGAGGTTGCCGTCGCGATCCAAGGTTATGCCCTGCGGCGAGACGAGACCATCGCCCTGCTGCCGCGTGAGGAGAGTGTCGAACTCCCCCGTCGCGGCGCTGAAGAGGAAGATCGCCTCGGGCCCGGCAGCGCCCGGCACTCCCGAAAAGGCACGCGTGTCCAAGATCGCGAGTCGATCGTCTTCCATCTGCACGAGGTCGGCCGGTCGAACCAGCGGCGGGCCGCTCCAGAAGATCTTGGGGGCCGTGGTGTCGGGGTCGACCGTGAAGAGCGCGCCGATCTGCTGTCCTCCGGAGGTCAGGTAGTCACCGTAGATGACCGTTCCCTCGGGGAACTCGCGCCTCGGCGTGAAGGCATGTGAAAAGACGTTGGTCGCTCCGGCCACGTGCACGACGAGCGCCTGCTCGATCTCCTGATCGACGTCGACGCCGTCCCACAGGCGAACGCGAAAGCGAATGGAAGCGCTCCCCTGGGTCGGGATGTCCCCCTTCCAACTCACCACGCCCGACTCGGTATCGAAGGAGAACGTTCCCTGCGAAACCGAATCGGTCCCGGCGAGAAAGAGCCAGTCGGCGCTCAAGCTGTCGGCCATCACGACCCCTTCGCCCGGAAGGGTGCCGGTGTTCCGCAGGCGGGCGCGCACCGTGACGATATCGCCAGGTCGAAGCACGCCCTGGTTGTCGTCGGTCCACGAAACGAAGGAAGAGTCGACCTCGGCTCCCGTCACCTGCGCCACGCCGGTCAGGGTCTTGAAGAGCGAGGAGTCCTGGAATTGCCGGCGGCGGAGCGTGGTCACGTCGTAGCGGAAGACCGCGCCCTTCGACGTCGGGTAGAAGTGAGGGTTCGCGCCTTGGTCCATCACGAACAGATCGTTTTCCACGCCGAGCTGAAGATCGATCGGCTCATCGAAGAGCGGATCGGCCAGGAACACTTCCGGCGTGCCGGTGCGCGGCAGGCGGAAGATCGCGCCGGGCGAGTTCCCTCGCGTGTTCGGATCGGCATCCTTGTCGGCGATGAGGTAGTCGCCGTTGGGCAGCACGACCACGGCGGCGGGGGCGCGAAAGCGCGGCGGCGTGAAGGCGAAGACGAGAGAGACCACACCGGTCACCCGGTTCAAGCGGAAGAGCGCGCCGCCCGGTGTTCCGAGGTGGAGCGGGTCGGCCGCTTGATCGACGATCAGCACCGTCCCATCGAGATCCCACGCGATCGAGCGAGGTTGCACGAAGTCGCGGTAGCTCGTGACGAGGTCGACGTTCCCGGTCGTGGTGTTGACGCGAAAGACGGCGCCGGGCAGCCGATTCGTGCGCAGCGGATCGGCGTTCGAATCGAGAACGAGGAACGTCCCCTCCGGCTCGATCAACACGTCGACCGGGTCGACGAAGTTGGGTGAGGCGCTCAGGAGCTCGGCCTTGACGTCGCTCAGCTCGGGACGAGGATCGATGCGCCAGAGGCAGCCGCCCTCATGACCCAGTCCGAAGGGATCGGCGTTCGAATCGACGACCAGGAAGGTTCGGTCCGGCAGCGCGACCACCGCCGAGGGATCCTTGAGGCCGAGGGGGAAGGCCGCGACCTGCACGCGGTCCGCTTGATAGCGAAGGAGGAAGACTCCGCCGCGCTGGTCACCGTAGCCCAGCGGGTCGGCCGCGCGATCACTGACCAAGATGTTGGTCACGGCCGGTGCGATCGCGTGCGCGATGCCGCCCCCGAAGAGCGCGATCACCGTGATGAAGGCGACGCTCAGAGCACGAATGGTAGAGCGAACGATCTGTCCCCCCGACGCGCGCGCGGACGCCGTCGCACCCGATCGACCTAGCATGGAGAGCACTCCTCCGGAGAATTGCGCCTGCGTGGGGGACCGCCGCTTCTTAGAGTACACGTCCGAAGTAGAAATCAGTCGACTTCGTCTTCGCGCCGACCTTCGGGTTCCAGCGGCGGAAGTCCGGCGAGCTCGAGCAGAGCGCCGGCGATGTCCCAGGTCTCCTCCGCTCCGGACAGGATGAGCTGAGTTTCCTTCCGCGTGCACCGTCCCCCCTGCTGGACCAGGTCCTTCTGATCCTTCGCCAAGCGGAGGATTTCGAGTAGGCGTCCTTCCATTCGTCCGCTTCGAACGAGCAGCCGCTCGATGCCGGCGATGAGGCTGTAGAGGTTCGTGTCCCGGTATCCCTCTTGGAGGAGGAGGGCGCGAAGCACGCGGTACATCGCGAAGTAGCCTTGAACGACGCATTCCTCGAAGCGTCCGTCGGCGTAGCACGTTCTGGCGCGCGTGAGCTCCGATCCGGCCGTGTTGATCTCGCGCTGGATCAGATCAGGATCGGGCTCCTTGGCGGCGAGCCGTCCATTCTTGAGGCAGCTGTCGAATGCGTCCACGAGTCCTCGATCCCTAGGTCGAAAGCGCCGTGTCGAGGTCGTGAAGCAAATCCTCCACGTCCTCGATGCCGACCGAGAGCCGCAGTAGGCCGTCGGTGAAGCCTTGCTTCTCGCGCTCGGCTCGGGGTACCGAGGCATGCGTCATGGTGGCCGGGTGGCAGAGCAGGCTCTCGACGCCGCCCAAGCTCTCGGCCAGAACGAAGAGCTTCGTCTTCCGCGCGAACTGCTTCGCCTGCTCGAGGTCCTCCATCAGGAAGGAGACCATCCCGCCAAAGCCGGTCGCCTGCTGCATCGAGAGCTCGTGCCCGGGATGTTCGGGCAATCCGGGGTAGAGCACGCGCTTCACGCGCGGATGACGCGTCAAGTGCTGCGCGATGAGGATGGCGTTGGCCTCGTGCCGCGGCATTCGGACCGCGAGCGTCTTCACTCCGCGGAGCGCGAGCCAACAATCCATCGGGCCCGGCACCGCGCCCGCCGCGTTCTGCAGGAAGCGCAGTTTCTCGGACCAGGCCTCGTCGGAGCTGACGAGGATCCCGCCCACCATGTCGGAGTGTCCGTTCAAGTACTTCGTCACCGAGTGGACCACGAGATCGGCGCCGAGCGAGAGCGGCCGTTGGAAGAAGGGGGTCAAGAAGGTGTTGTCGACCGCCATCTTCGCCCCTCGCGCGTGCGCTAACTGCGAGAGCGCGGCGAGGTCCGAGATCTTCATCAGGGGATTCGACGGCGTCTCGACGTAGAGGAGCTTGGTGCTCGGACGAAACGCCGCTTCGACCGCGCTAGGGTCGGAGGTGTCGACGTAGGTGAACTCGATCCCGTACGGGCGAAACACGCGCTCGAAGAGGCGATAGGTCCCGCCGTACATGTCGTTCGAGGAGACCACGTGATCGCCGCGCTCGAAGCACTGCATCATGGTGGTGATGGCGGCGAGCCCGGACGAGAAGGCGATGCCGTGCGTCCCGCCCTCGAGCGCCGCGACGCAACGCTCCCAGGCTTCACGCGTCGGATTGTGCGTGCGCGCGTACTCGTAGCCCTTGTGGACGCCGAGCTCCTCCTGCACGTAGGTGGAGGTCTGGTAGATCGGCGTCATGATGGCGCCGCTCATCGGATCGGGACGTTGTCCGGCGTGGATCGCGTCGGTCGCGATTCCCATTGGCTCTCCTTCTGTGACTAGGGTCGCTGAGGCGTGGCGTTCATCGCGCCACGTATCCGATGAGGTCGATGCGCGAGAGAATTCCGACGGTGCGCCCGCGCTCCTCGACCAAGAGGGCATGACCGTTGGCCAGGGCACGCGCCGCGCTCAGAATCGATTCGTCCGATGAAATGCGCGACAGCGGCGCTTCCATCATGCTCGCGATCGGGCTCTCGAGCATCACGCGTCCGTCGAGCATGGCCGACATCAGATTCGACTCGAAGATCGTGCCGACGACCTGCCCGCCATCCTGGACTACGGGGAGCTGCGAGACGTTGTGCCGCCGGATCAAACCGAGCGCCACGCGCACCGGCTCGGTCGGCTTGACCGTGAGGAGCGGCGGGAGCTCCGAGCTGCTCGACTTCTGGCGAAGGAGGTCCCCCACCTTCATCTCATCCGCGGTCAGCATGCCGTGATCAGCCAGCCATCCGTCGTTGTGGAATTTTGAGAGATAGCGCTCGCCCGTATCGGGAAGCATCACGACGATGATGTCGTTCTCCGACAGGCGCTCGGCGTATTGGATCGCGGCCGCGACCGCGGTGCCGGAGGAGCCTCCGACGAAGACCGCCTCCTCGCGTGAAAGGCGCCGCATGTAGTGGAACGAGTCGCGATCGGTCACGGCGAGGATTTCATCGATGTACTCGAACTGGACGTTGGAGGGGATGATCTCCTGCCCGATCCCCTCGACCAGGTAGGACTGCGACTCGACCAGGTGCCCCGTGCGTTGGAACTCGCCCAGAACCGAGCCTACCGGCTCGGCGCCGATGATTCGAATCGCCGGGTTCTGCTCCTTGAGGTAACGGCCGACGCCGGAGAGCGAGCCGCCGGTGCCGACCCCCGCGACGTAGCAGGTGACACGGCCGGCGGTATCGCGCCAGATCTCCGGTCCGGTCGTGCGGTAGTGCGCTTCGGGGTTATGCGGATTGAAGTACTGGTTGGCGAGATAACCGCCCGGAATCTCGCTCGCGAGCCGCTTCGCCACCTCGGTGTAGCGCTCCGGCGATCCTGGCGGCGCGCTGGTCGGCGTGATCACGACCTTGGCGCCGTGCGCCTTCAGGAGGTCCCGCTTCTCCTGCCCGATCTTGTCGGGCATGACGCAGATGCACTTGTAGCCTTTGACCAACGCCGCCATCGCGAGCCCTAGGCCGGTGTTGCCGGAGGTCGCCTCGACGATCGTGCCGCCCGGCTTGAGCCGCCCCTCCCGCTCGGCCATCTCGACCAAGTACATGCCGACCCGGTCCTTGTTGCTGCGTCCCGGATTGAACGACTCGAGCTTCGCCAGGATGAGCGGCTTGACCCCGCTCGCGACCTTGTTCAATCGAACGAGCGGCGTGTTACCGACAACCGCCAGAATGTCGTCGAAGTACCGCATCTCCTGCTTCGCCGCCGATGGCGCGCTCTTCTCGTTCACCTGTTCCCCCCTCTTCGATCACCCCGCCGCGGAACGGCGATGCTTTATGGATGCGACGAGTCGTCGACCTCGTCCGGTTCGACCCCCAATTGTTGGTCGTCCGACTGCTGCGCCGCGGGGCGTGACGCCCGCGCCTCGGCCTCGATGAGCTTGATCTTCGCCTCGGCGTCCTCGACCTCGGCCTTCATCTCCGCATCCTCGCCCAGCAGTTTGTCGACCGCGATGTTCCGCGCGTCGTGCTCGACGATTCCTCCGTCCGGGCCGACGATCAAGGTGAGCAGCCCCACATACTGTCCGCGGATGCCGGTCTGTTGGGCGATCGTTTGGCCGACCATGGTCGCGTCCTCGTTGAAGGCGGGTCGATTGCCGTAGAGCGCGACGTCGATCCCGGGCACCGCGCGGAGGAGTTGGTCGGTCTCTTGGGTCGACATCTCGGACATGAGCACCACGAGATCCGCCTGCGCGCGGACCGTCGGCACCAAAGCGGTTGCCACCTCGATCGGATCCACAAAGTGAAGCTCGACGCCGGCAGGCCCCTCGGCGTTGGCGAATTCGTCCTTCCCCATCAGCCCGATCAGCCCGACCCGCACACCGTTCACCGGGACGACCAGGAAGGGCTCCCCTAAGGGCTTCTCGGCCCCGTCCTGAACCAGCTTGAGGTTCGAGGAGACGACGGCAAGCTCGCCTCCCGAGATCAGCTCGCGGTAGGCATCGAGGTGATGGAGCTCGGCCGCTCCGGGGGTCGTGGCATGGACGCCGAGTTCCGCCATCTTCTCCCAGAGGAACCGCATCTTGAACTCCGCGGCGTCCCCGACGAGGGGCGCGAAGTTACCGAGGTCGAGCTGGAGGAGCGGCTTCTCGAGGTTGGTGAGCGAGTCGATCAGGCCGGCCCGCCACGGGAGCCCACCCCTCGGGTGCGAGTGGCAGCCGCAGTCGGTGAGCTCGCCATCGATGGAGCCGAAGGAGACCAGCGTGAGGTCCGCGTTCATGATTCGCCCCGCGGGCGGGCGACTCGAGGCGCAGGAGCTCAGCCCCGCGCTACAGAGACAGACGACCCACAACAGCAGCGCCGATAACGGGCAAAGCAAGAAGCGGAGCCGAGTCATCGGAAGGGATTCCTTTCGTAGGTGGGGCGCTCGCGATCGGTCGAGCCAGGGCAGACTAGCATCGCCGGAAACGCCGCTTCAATTGGTCACTTCGCTCCGGTCACGATGCGCGAAGGCGGCCCCCACAGCGTGAGTGTGGAGCCCGCCTTCGCCTTCAGGATCTGAGAGCCGAGCGCCTGATGCGCCCTGGAATGGCCTAGTGTGCCCTAGCGCGCCTTCGTGCCCTAGTGTGCAACGAGGGGTAGCGCCGCCGCGAAGTTGAACCCCTTCTCGTACTCGCCCTGATGGCAGTTCCGACACATGGCCTCGGTCACCGCCTGAGGGGCGGCGCGATTGTGCTCGGTCCCCTTGCCGTGACAGACCTCGCACTGGACGTTCTTCATGTCGGGAGTACCGGTCGCCGCGGTGAAGCCCGAGGGCTCCGAGAAGCCGGTCACGTGGCACTTCACGCAGTTCTGGTCGGTGTGCTTCGAGTCCTTCTCCAAGGTGGCGAAGGCGTGGGCGTGAGGGGAGTTGGACCATTGCTGGTACTGCGCCTCGTGGCACCGCTTGCAGTTTTCCGCGCCCAAGAAGCGCTCGCCCGAGAGCTTATTCTCGAAGTCGGTCTGCTTCTTATCTCGCGACTCGGCCTGGATCTGCTTGACCTTCTCGTCCGCCTCGCCGACCGCCTTGGAGACCTCGTCCTTCTCCGGGAAGGCCTTGTCCATGGCCGCGTTCTTCGAGCCGTAATCGATCACCTTGCCGTCCGGGTCGACGATCAGGACCAGCTGGCCGGCGTACTGCCCACGGATTCCGGTCTGCTGCACGATCGTCTCCCCGTTCCTGACCGCGTCTTCGACCCACGGAGCGCGATTGCCATAGAGCGCTACGTCGACCCCGGGCACGGTCTGGATCAGCCGATCGGTGTCGCCGGTCTGCATCTCCGACATCAGCACCACGACGTCGGCCTGCTTCCGCAGCATCGGCACCATCTCGGCCGCGACCTGGAACGGATCCTCGAACTTGAACTCGACGCCGTCGGGCGGCCGAGCCGCCGCGTACTCATCGCCACCCAAGAGTGCGAAGAGGGCGACCTTCACGCCGTTGACCGAGACGATCTTGTACGGCACCCCGACCGGCTTCTCCGCGCCCCCCTCGACCAACTTGAGGTTGGAGCAGACCACCGGCACGGTGTTGGCCGCGATCAGATCCTTGTAGGTCGACCAGAGGCTCAGCTCGCGAGATCCAGGCGTCGTCGCCTGGCAGTTCGTCTGCTCCATCAAGGACCAGATGAACCGTGTCTTGTAATCGGCGACGACGTCCTCGTTGGAGGCGAAGTTACCCAGGTCGACATGGACGAAAGGAATGTGGTGCGCAGTCAGAGAGTCAATGACGCCGGCCCGCCGGGCCAGCCCGCCCTTCTGGCCGCTGTGTCACCCACAGGGCGCGAGCTCGCCATTCACTGACCCGAAGGACAGGAGGACGAGATCGGCGTTAACCGGACGCTTCCCTGCCTGGTAGCCGCCTGCGCAGGCTTGAACGAGCGCGAGCACGAGCGACGCCAGGAGCAGCATCGAGAAACGAACGCGTGCCGTGGACATAGACGTTGGGACTCCCCTCGTGGCTGCATGGGTCTTCGCCCGTGGACGTCATAGACATCGCCCAAGGAACGGGACCCGTTGAAATCGAGGCTCTAGTCGTTGAACCGGCGCCAGTCTAGCATCCCGATTCGGCAAGCTCAATCCGAGGCTTGACCAGCATTTGCCGGGGCGCTCTACCCGCCGTTGATGGCCAGGTTCAAACTTTTTCCTCGGGCCCTTCCTATCGCTTCTCCCGGGTGTACTGGACGTCTTGGAGCTCCTTCAGGTTGATCCGGAAGGAGTACTCGCTCTGCGCCCCTCGCGTGATGTGGGAGAAGGAGAACTCCCAGCAGTGGAGGTTGCGATGGAGGGAGAAGCTGTGAGTCGTGACCTCCTTGCGTTCGAGGTCGAGGTAGGTCGAGCCGTCGAACGCCCAGTTTCGGGTGGGGCTGAACCGCAGGCCGACGTTCATGGTGTTGGTCGGACGCGTCGCTCCCCGTTGGGTCGAGTAGGAATGCGACAGGGAGAGATTCCACGCCGGGCCGGCAGGCCCGTTCGAGAAGGTCGATCCCTTCCCCTGCGACTGGAAGGAATCGCCGAAGCCGCCGTACTGAAGCCCTGGGCTCGTCCCGCCGCTGTCGGCCGCTCCGCCGGCGAAGAGGCTGCTCGAGAGCGAAAGGGTGGACTGCACGCTGAAGCGCTCCGGCGCCCGCGTGTAGGGATTGTGGCTCCACGACGAGCTCACGTTGAAGAGCGAGTAGGGGCGAAGCTGGAGCGAGTTCGTGATCGATGTGAGCGGTTTGGTCTTCCCCTTCGCGAGGAAGTTGTAGCTGGTCGACGTGTCCCAGGAGAGGACGTTCTCCTTCTTCACGATCTGGTTGCCGTTCCGGAATTTCAGATGGAGCCGTTGGCTCAAGCTCATCGACATGAAGGACGACTTGCTGCCGGAGAGTCCGATTCCTCCGACGCTTCCGAAACGCGAACGCCTCACCCCAAGCGTATCGACGTAGGTCAGGCTCTTGATCTCGGGTGCGTAGCTGTAGCTCACGCTCGGCGTGACCACGTGGCGGACGCCCGCGAGGCGGCTCTTTTCCCACTGCCACGTTCCGTAGAGATCGTTCTTCGCGCCGGCGCGGGCCGACCAGGTAGCACCGGCCTGATTCCTTTCGCCGCGCGCGTCCTTCGCGAACCATGCCGCGCTGCCCGAGACCGACGGATTGAGCCTGAGGTACGGACCGAGGCTTCGCGTGTCGGAGAGGCCGAAGCTCTGCTGCGCCGCCTCGTTCTTGGTATGCGTTCCGTTCCAGCGCGAGATGTCGATCGCGCGGAATTGCAGCCCCGTGTTCACGTAGGTCGTGGCGAGGAAGGGCAGTCGAGCGCCATGCCCTCGCGCGTCGGGAGCGCGGCCGAGCTGCCGCTGATTGAAGTTGAAGTCGACGCGCGGCTCCCAGTGCACCTTCTCTCCCGCCGCGGTGAGCGAGTCGAGGTACTCGTTCCTTACGATGTTGAGTGATGACGTGGCGCCGTTCCAGGTCTTGGTCAAGCCGAGGCTCGAGTCGATGTGACGGTTCAAGAGCTCATCGACCCCGCTGCCGAAGTCGCGATCGCTGCGGAAGGTCTGGTCGCTGACGAAGTTCGCGTTGGCGGTGAGGCGCGCGGTGTCGGACAAGGTCTGTCGATGTTGGCCCTGCACGCTGTAGCGGTGCGTCCGCCCTCCCGGCACGCTGCTGCTCGAGTAGCTCCCTCTGGCCGAGCCGTCGAGCAGATAGCGCACGGCGTAGCGATACTCGCTGTTGAAGATGAGCTCGTTGTCGTTCTCGTTCACGTCGACCCACGCGCTGCCGTCCATGTAGTCCGACATCGCCCAGTAGTAGCCGAGGTTCCGAAGGAAGCGACCGCGATACTGGTTGAAGCCGAACTCGACCCGCGGGAGCAGAAGCCCGGAATGCCTGCCCTTTTTCAGCGGAAAGAAGTAGTAGGGCAGCACCATCACCGGCACGTCGAGGATGCGCAGCACCACCGGGCGCGCGACCACCTTGTCGTCCTTGATCAGCTTCATGCGGCTCGAGTGGAACTCGTAGTGCGGCGGGTCGGCATCGCAGGTGGTGTAGTCGCCGTTCTTCACCAGAAGCGCGTTGTCGGCGAGCTTCTTCACCTGCTCGCCGCGATAGAAGCCGCCGTCGAACTCGGTCCGTCCTTGGTAGACGAAGCCCTCCTTCAGGTCGGTGCGATAGCTCATGCGCCGGCCGTGGACCTCGCTGTTCGCGTCCTTCAGCACCGGATCGGCGTTCGCGAGCACGAGCTCCCTCTTCGCGAAGTACTCGATGTCGCCCGACTCGAGGCCGCTGTCGCCGTACTGGATCTTGCCGTGACCGAGGAGGCGAATGCGGTCCTCGCCGACGTAGAAGCGGATGGTGTCGGCCGAGTACTCGACCTTCTGGTCGAAGAGCGCGTCGTAGGGGGTCGCGATCGAGTCGGGGATCTGGAGCCCGCGCGTGGCGACGAAGTGCGCCTCGAGCGGCGCGAGCGGCCGAGGCCATCCGCGCACGCTGTCCGCGCCGGGCGCGCGAAGCGACTCCATCGCCGCCTGGTTGTGCAGGAGCCCGACCGCCTTCTCGCCCGGATAGAGGTAGGTACCCGACGCGTTCTCGAGCAGCTCGATCGAGCGCGCTTCGCCTCGCACGAGATCGACGCGAATGCGGCGCGCTTGGCTGACGTTGCGGCCCGATCCGCTCTTCACGTCGCGCTCGCCGGGTAGATACAGGCTGACGGCGTTGCCCTGGACCTCGAGCCCCGACATGCGATCGCCGGCGAGGTTCGCGACCAGGGTGTCGCCCAAGATGACGTTGGTCTCGCCCGGCTTGTCGGGCGGCTGGTAGCGCACGCGCACGTTTCGGATCGCGCGCAAGCGATCGGGGCGCCCTTGCTCGAGCGTGATCGCGAGGGTGTCGGCGACGATCTCCCCCTCGCTCTCCCAGGCCAGCGGATCCTCGGTCAAAAGCACGCGATTTTCTTGGAAGCGGAAATCGGCGTGGCCGCCGCGAGCGTGAACCGCACCTCGGTCGATCCTCACGTGGCCGAGCGCTTCTCCGCGCGACTCATGTTGGAAGAGGAGCAAGGTGTCGGCGCGGACGACCAGTGAGGAGTCGCCTCCCGCTCCCGGGCTCTCGATCCAAGGATCGCCGGTCACGACCATCTCGCCGGTCAAGTCGCGGTACCGCGCTTCGCGCCCGTAGACCCAGGTCGAGTCTTCTTTCAGAAGGATCGCCACCTTGCCGGTCGCGATGGCGATCAAGGAGTCGCGGAAGTAGTCGATCCGCTCCGCGCGAATGATGCGGAGCGAGTCGTCCAGCACGGGATGATCGCGCAGGCGGAGAATGCCGGCCATGCGGTCGTAGTTGAGCTGCCCCGCTTCCAAGTGTCCTTCGGCGCCGTCGCCGACCACATGGCCGACCAGATCGAGCACGCGGGTCGAACGGCGGTAGGTCCCCTCGTCCGCGTTGATCGCGCGCGTCGAGTCGACGATCTTGACCCGCTGGTAGAGGAAGAGGAGATCGCGCGCGGCGTCGACGCGTCCTCGCTCTGCCGTCACGAGCAGCGAGCCGTGTCGGATGCGAGGCAGGAGGATCTCGGTGCCGCCGTCCTTCGATCCGGTGAGGCTCTCGCCCTCCACCACCCACGCCTCCTCGTCGGTCGCGCTCCACGCACAGAGCGAGAGGAGCGACAGAAGGAGCAGGCAGGCCGAAACCACCCCCGCCGGCCGCCACGAGAGAGGGCCCGAGCACGCGTCGAGAGCCGGCTTTCTCACGCCTCTGCCCCCGCGAGGGCGGCGCCGATCCAACCCGCTGAATTGGAGAGCTCGGCCGAAACGATCGGTGGCCGGAGCGATTCGGGAATCAAGACGTCGCGCGCGAAGGCGATCCGCGCCGGCGCGAGGAGAAGCTCACCTGCCCGCGCGAGCCCACCGCCCACGATCAGGAGATCGGGATCCAGCAGGTGGGCCAATCCGACCAAGCCGCGTCCCAAGATCTCTCCCGTCTGTCGCCAGGTCTCGCGCGCCGCGACGTCGCCCGCCTCGGCGCGGAGCGCGATGTCGCGTGGCATAAGGCTCGAATCTTCGTCGCCTGAAAGCGCACGGTAGCGATCGAGCACGGCGCGCGTCCCGATGAGCGATTCCAGGCATCCTCGCGCGCCGCACGCGCAGAGGGGACCATCGAGGTCGATCGGCATGTGCCCCGGCTCCCCGGCGAATCCGCGTCTGCCGGCGTGAAGCCTTCCCTCGATCACGAGCCCGCCACCGACACCGGTGCCGATGGTGACGCCGACGATCGTGGCGCCGCTTCCGAGCTCACGTCCCGCACCCAGCCGCGCCTCCGCGAGCACGCAGGCGTTGGCGTCGTTGAGCAATTCCGGGCGAGTGCCGAGCTCCGCTTCGATCAGCCGCGCGAGTGGTACGGCCTTCCAGCCTGGAAGGTTTGGAGAGGTCACGACCACGCCGGTCGGATCGATCAATCCCGCGCAGCCGAGGCCGAAGGAGCCGGCGTTGGGCTCGGCGCCGAGCTTTCGCCACGCTTCGACCAGCCGCCGCGCGAGCGCCTCCGGGCCGGCGAGTGGTTCGGTCGGGATCTCGAGCTCGGTCATCGAATCGAGGCAGCCCAGCTTGATCGCGGTACCGCCGATGTCCGCGCCGAAGGCCGGCGAGCTCACGCGCTCCATAGGCACTCCATCGGCCCGATGCCGAGCGCGCGATAGCCTTCTTCCAGCGTGAAGAAGGATCCGGCCAGGAGGACGAGCGCGCCCGACCGCTGCGCGCTCGCGAGAGCCGACTGAAGCGCCTCCGCGATGGTCGCGTGCTCCTCGCATTCGAAGCCGGAGCGCTCGGCGAGCGCGCGGAGCGACGCGGGAGTGGCGGAGCGCGGCGTGGCCAGCGGCCCGATCGACGCGCGACGCGCGACACGGCTTAGCTCGCGAAAGAAGCCGGCGTGGTCCTTCCCTTCGACCATCCCTGCGACCAAGTGGACTTCGCGCTCACGCGAGAGGAGCCCAAGCGCATCCGCCACCACGCGTGCCCCCTCGCGATTGTGCGCCGCGTCGGCTAGAAGCGGCAGATCCTGCCGCGGAGGTTCCAGTCGTCCGGGCCAACGCACGCGAGCGAACCCCTCGCGGACCTCGTCCAAGGCGACCCTTGGCGAAACCGGCAGCGAGCCGTCGTTCGCGAGCAGCGACAAGGAGAGCAGAGCGAGCGCCGCGTTCGCGACCTGGTGCCGTCCCGCGAGCGGCGTCACGAGCTCGATCCCCTCCGCGGGCAGGCCGAGTCCTTCGCGCCGCGCGGTAGCACGGAAGCGCGCGCCCCCCTCCGCTCGACGTTCGACCTCCGAGACGCGCAGCCAATCGTGCCGGCGATGAAGCGGCGTTCCGAGCTCCGCCGCACGTTTGCGAAGCGCATCGAGCGCGCCGGGAGGCCCGCTGCCCGCCACCGCCTTCACCCCCGGCCGGAAGATGCCGGCCTTCTCTCGCGCGATCTTGGCCGCGGTGTCGCCGAGGATCTGCGCGTGGTCCATCCCGAGCGCGGTCACGACCGACAGGATCGGCTCCACCGTGTTGGTGGCATCGAGTCGCCCGCCCATTCCGACCTCGAGCACCGCGAGATCGATGCGCACGTCACGAAAGTGCGCGAAGGCGAGCGCGGTCGTCGCCTCGAAGAAGGAGAGCTCGAAGCGCTCCCAGGTCTCGCGGTCGCGCTCGACCCGCTCGGTCACCGCCTCGGGCGCGATCATGCGGCCGTTCACGCGCACTCGCTCTCGATAGTCGAGCAGATGAGGCGAGGTGTAGAGCCCGACGCGCCGACCGCCGCGTTCGAGCACCGAAGCAAGCAGGGTCGAGGTCGAGCCCTTGCCGTTCGTGCCGGCGACCAGGATGGAGGGGAAGCTCCGCTCCGGATGCCCGAGGGCCGCCAGAGCGCCGCGCATGCGGTCGAGATCGAGCTTGATGCCGCGGCTCTCGAGCGAGAAGAGGTACTGGGTCGCGCTTCCGAAGTTCACGGCGCCAGCATAACCGCGACGCCGCGCCAACGTCTCCGCCGTTCCGTCGCGGAGTCGATCCGCCGGCGAACGACCGCGACTCGACCGTCCGTGTGCGCGCGTTCGCGCTAGAGCGCCGCCCGGTTCAGGCGCGCGTCGCGGAAGAAGCGGATCAGCCGCGCCAGGGTCTGCTTCAGATCCTTCCGCGAGACGATCTGGTCGACCATTCCGTGATCGAGGAGGAACTCCGAGCGCTGGAAGCCCTTCGGCAGCTCCTGCTGGATCGTCTGCTCGATCACGCGCGGTCCGGCGAATCCGATCAGCGCCTTCGGCTCTGCCAGAATCACGTCGCCCAGCATGGCGAAGCTCGCGGTGACGCCGCCGGTGGTCGGATGGGTCATGATCGAGATGAAGGGGAGCTTCTTCTCGGCCAGACGCGCGAGCTGGACGCTCGTCTTCGCGAGCTGCATCAACGAGAGAATCCCCTCCTGCATGCGGGCCCCGCCGGAGCAGGAGACGATGATGAGCGGATGCTCCTCTTGGATCGCGATCTCGGTCAGACGCGCGATCTTCTCGCCGACGACCGAGCCCATGCTGCCGGCCATGAAGTTGAAGTCCATCACCGCCACGCAGGCGGTCTCCCCTTCGATCGTTCCGAGGCCGGTCACGACCGCGTCCTTTCGGCCGCCCGCCTCCGCCTCGCGCAGTCGATCGGGATAGCGCTTCGAGTCCTTGAAGCGAAGCGGGTCGAGCGAGGAGAGGCGCGTGAAGCGCTCGTCGAAGCTCCCCTCGTCGATCATCAGGTGAAGGTAATCGTCGGCCGAGATGCGGAAATGGTGCGAGCACTTCACGCAGACCCACTGGTTCCGCTCGACCTCCTTACGGAAGAGGATCTCGCTGCAGTCGGGGCACTTGATCCAGATGCCGTCGGTGCTGTCCTTCTTGGATGCGCCCTTGGTCGATTCCTTCTTCAGGTTAAACGGAGACGCCATCGCGTATGTCCTCCTCGCGCCCGAAGGAGCGCGCCATGACGAGCGCGTCCTCGCGCTGCGCCTGGTAGTAGTTCTTTCGCACCGCCACCGGCCGAAAGCCGTAGTCCTCGTAGAGGCGGATCGCGCCCTCGTTGCTCACTCGCACCTCGAGCAGGGCGATCTCGCATCCGCGCATCGCGCCCTCGTTCAGAAAGTCTTCCAACAGGATCTTGGCGTAACCGTGTCGGCGGAATCGTTCGTCGACCGCAATGTTCGCCAGATGCGCCTCGTCGAGGATGTACCACGCGATCATGTAGGCGGCAAGCTGGCCTCCGACCCGAATCACGCGCGGGTAGCCCCCCTCCGCCACGCGGGCCGCCTCCTCGACGAAGGCGTTCCGCGACCACGGATCGGCGAAGGAGGCGCGCTCTACCTCGAGCACGTCATCGACGTCCGCCTCGGTCATGGTGCTGATCCGCCACTCGGTCATGAACGCTAGCCCTTGATCGTCGCCCGTTCGCCTGGCCGCTTCGCGTCCGCCGCGCGGAGGTAGAGCGGCTCCAGGCGATGGAGCTCCGAGGAGAATAGCAACTCGGCCCCCTCTTCGCTCGCGAGGAGCGCGATGGCGCCGGGACGTCTTGCCGTGGCGAGCGGATCGGTGATCGCCTCGCCGAAGGCGCGGAGCGACGGCATCGTTTGCCGCAGGGACTCGACCGCCTCACCGATGAAGAGCACGCGAGGGTTTCCCGGTCGGAGCACGCCCCAGCTCGACTCGATCCTGCTCCTTACCTCGTCCACCGGAACGCAGGCCGCGGGCAACCACGCCTCCCATGACATACCCTGCCACGCTCCCCCTTCGAGCATCACGGTGCCTCTGCGCTCGCCGGTGAGGAAGACCAGATCGAGCCCACTGCCGCGAAACGGGAGCGCCATCGCACGGTGACTCGGCACGCTGACCGCCGGGATCCCGAGGCCGAGGCAGAGCCCCTGCGCGGCCGCGATGCCGACACGAAGCCCGGTGAAGGAGCCTGGACCGACGGCGACGCCGAGCCGCGTGACCTGCCGCGGCGTTCGGCCGTGTTCACGAAGCACTCGATCGACCTGCGCCAGCAGCGTCTCCTGGCTCTTGGCCCAAACATCGAGCGAGGACTCGGCGATCAGGCGGCCTTCCTCAACCAACGCGGCGCCGGTGAGGCGGCCTGAGGTCTCGAGCCCCAGCACCAAGGTCATGAGCCCTCCCCCTCGAGCGCGGTGGGGCGGAGCGAAAGATCGCGAAGCAGTTCTGCCCGGGCATCCCACCGAACGCGAATCCACCGGGTCGATTCCCCGGCAACCTCGATCGAAACGTCCAGCGTCCGCGCCGGTCGTTCGCTCGCGCGCTCCGACCACTCGACCATGACGATCGATCGCGGGTCATCTTCCCAAGAGGCGACCATCTCCTCGTCCGGGGCGTCCAAGCGATAGAGGTCGAGGTGACGAATCGGGACGGTTCCCTCGAAGCGATTCTCGAGCACGAAGGTCGGGCTGCGGACGCGCCCGCGATAGCCGAGCCCATGGGCGACGCCGGCGGCGAAGCGCGTCTTCCCCGCGCCCATCTCGCCCGCGAGTCCGACCCAGAGAGGCGCGACGAGCGCGGCGCCGAGCCGAGCGCCGAAGCGCTCGGTCTCCTCGGGCGAGTCGCTCCGCCACTCGAGCGTGATCACGCCGAAGGGCGCGGCACGAGGGTGGCGACGGGAAGCACCATCTCCTCGAGCGAGATTCCACCGTGCTGGAAGCTCCCGCGGTACTGCCGCTCGTACTTGTGAAAGTTGGTCGGGTAGACGAAGTAGTAATTCTCCTTCGCCATGATGTAGTGCGTCAGGAGATTCCCCTTCGGAAGCATCAGCTTCTCGGGGTCCTTGATGTGAAACGCTTCCTTCTCGTCGCACACCAGGTTGTCACCGATCTTGTAGCGGACGCTGGTCGAGGTGTCGCGGTTACCCAAGACGGTGGACGAGCGCCTCGCCATCACCGCGCCGTGATCGGTCGTGACGACCACGATCGTGCCCTGCCGCGCGAGCACGCGCAGCACCTCGAAGAGGACCGAGTGCTGGAACCAGGTATAGAGCAGCCCGCGCAGCGCCTCTTCATCGGGCGCCAGCTCCTGCAGGATCTCCGACTCCGCACGGCCATGCGCGAGCATGTCGAGGAAGTTGAAGACGAAGCCCAAGAATTTGATCTCGCCCAAGGTGCC
>CAZZAH010000027.1:0-7077 GCA_964652115.1 uncultured bacterium
ACGGACCGGAGCTGCATCCCTCGCTCGTGACACGAGAGCTCAAGGACGCGGCGAAGCTCCTTCTCGCCCCGGTGCTACGCGACTACGGTCTGGAGGCCGCGTCCCTCTCGGATGCCGATCGGATCGAAGGCGTCCTCCGCGCAATCTGGGCGTACAACGAGAACGCGGGGCGCACGCGGGTCCACCGCGAAGGCAAGGTTCTCGTCGTCGCGTGGCACAACGGCGTGTCGCCTTCGTGCTGGGAAGCGGTGAACGCGGGAGTCGTGGAACGTTTGCGCGTCCCACGATGAGCGCCCCAGTGCTGAGAGTCGAGGTTGCCCATGCGATCTGCGCCGGTCTGCTTAGCCTCGCCCTACCGGAACGAGGATTCGAGCTTGAGCTCCGCGGGAGCTCTTATTAAGATTTCAGCGCCTAAGTCTTAATAGTCCGTTCCGCTATTCAGAGTTGCTGAACAGGGGGCTCGGCTCGATGAAGCGTGCCGCGACAGGCACTTACGACGCCGTAACCGTTGGTGGCGAAGCCGTCCGGGCCTTCATACCCGACCCGTTGCCCCCTGTCCCGCCCCTCGCCTTCGAGGGCGGACTTCAGCGAGCCTTCGAGACCGCGGTTGTCGCCCTCGGCCGGCTGGATGGGGTTTCGACGCTGCTGCCGGACAAGTCGCTCTTCCTCTACAGCTACGTCCGCAAAGAGGCAGTCCTCTCTTCCCAGATCGAGGGCACGCAGTCCTCGCTGTCCGACCTCCTGCTCTTCGAGTTGAACGAAGCGCCGGGCGTGCCGCTGCATGACGTCGAAGAGGTGTCGAACTACGTGGCCGCGCTGGATCATGGGCTCACACGCTTGCGGGAAGGGTTTCCGCTTTCAAATCGCCTCGTCCGAGAGATCCATGGCGTCCTCCTCTCCGGCGGCCGAGGAAGTAGCAAGGATCCGGGTGAGTTTCGGCGTACGCAGAATTGGATCGGGGGCACTCGACCGGGCAACGCCGTCTTCGTTCCACCGCCCCACACCGCGGTCCCGAATTGCATGACTGCGCTCGAGCGATTCCTTCACGCGGAAGACGACGCGCTTCCCGTGCTCGTGCGAGCAGCTCTCGCGCACGTGCAGTTCGAAACGATCCACCCCTTCCTCGATGGCAACGGCCGCGTCGGCAGACTGCTGATCACGCTCCTACTGTGTCATGCGGGCGTGCTGCGCGATCCGCTGCTCTACTTGAGCCTCTACTTCAAGCAGCACCGCCTGAACTACTACGCGCTGCTCTCGCGGGTGCGGCAGGACGGGGATTGGGAAGAGTGGCTGTCGTTCTTCCTCGAAGGCGTGCGATTGACGGCTGAAGGAGCGGTCGAGACCGCGCAAAGACTCGCGGCAATATTCCGTGACGACCGTGTGAAGATCGAGGGACGGGGACGCCGCGCGAGCTCCGCACTTCGCGTTCACGAAGCGATCAAGGCTCGCCCGATCATCTCCATGCCTGAGCTCTCTCGCACGACCGGACTGTCGTTTCCGGCGACATCGTCGGCGATGGACCTTCTCGTCGAGCTCAAGATCGCGAGAGAGCTGACGGGCAAGCGGCGGAATCGGCTGTTCGTTTATGACGGTTACTTGGGCGTGCTCAATGAAGGAACGTAGCTACCGCGCGTCCGCTCGCAGCAGCGCGAGCTCCTGCTCCGCCAGCCGACCGTGCCGCGGCAGCTGGGGCGCGGGCAGTAGATCCAGCGACGTCCGAATCAGCTCCATCGCTCGCGTGCGGCGGCGTTCATCTCGGGTGAGCTGCCAGGCGATGCGCGCCGCGCGACCCTGTTCTCGCAGGAGCTCCGCGTATTGAATCGGGAAGCGCTCCGCCGTGATGACGACGCCCGCCACGTCGTAGCAGGAGGTGGCGCGCAGGATATCTTCTCGCCCGCCGCCCGCTTCGGCCCGATCCGCCCATAGCATGCCCTCGGTCATGTGGGAGAGATGGAAGTCGTCGCGGTCGGCCTCGCGATCCAAGTAGCGCTGTCCGTCGCCGAGGAGGGCGATCGCTCCATCCAAGATCCGACGCCGATCACGAGACAGGTTCGTGAATCGGGCCTGTACACGCGCGACCCGCGCGAGCGAGGCTTTCACGCGATAGATCGAACGAGCATCCGGTTGGTCAGGCCCGAGCGAAGCCTCGTAGCACGATCGCGCGCTGTCGAGGTCCGCGTGGTTGTGCATCAGCTCACCACGAACGAGATGCGCCTTGCCGCGAGCAAAGAGCGTGGCGGCGACCGCGTCCGCGTTGTCGGTCTGCCGCGCCAGACGATCGAAGGCATCGAAGCAGGCGAGCGCGCGGTCGAGCGGAGGCACCGCGTCGCTCGCGTAGCCGAGCTCGATCAACGTCCCTCCAAGCTCGTTGAACGCGTAACCAAGCGCCTCCGGAAGCTCGGTGGTGGGGATCAGCGAAGGGGGTGCCGCCAGCTGACTCTGTCTCTGGTGGAGCACAATCTCCGCCTCGGCAGCCGCGAGCTCGAGCTTCGTCACCGGCGCGCCGTACATCGCCAGCATGCGGTCGATCTTGACCACGTTTCCCAAGGCGAAGTGCTGGTCCGGGTGATTCAGGGCTCCGTAGAGGTCGCGAGAGCGATCGATGTCCGACAGGTCGACCCGCTCCGGCCGCATGGCCGCGGATTCGAGGAAGAATTGGCGCGCGCTATCGAGCTCCTCAGGCGAGCGTTCCTGTTCGCCGAGGAAGAAATGCAGCTCGGCGATGCGCTCGAGTGCGTAGGACTCGATGAGCGGCGTGCATGCTCGACGCGGAATGGACGCGAGGTCGTGGCGGATCTGCTCGTACTGCAAGATCGCGGCGGACATCTCGGATGGAGACAACTCCGCGCTGTTGCGGATTCGATCGACGTCTTCCATCCGTTGGGCAAGGGAGTTGAGTTGAACACGAACCTGCTGCCGCTCCGCGAGGCGCCACCACGTGGCTACCCCCGCCAACACGAGGAGTAAGAGCAGAAGGGGCGCGAGCCGTCGCCGCGTGATCGCGCGCATCGCGCGAGGAATCGAAGAGGCATGCGCGCGCGGCTTCCGGCCCTCGATCACCCTCCTAAGATCGCTGGCGAGCTCACCCATCGACGCGTATCGCAGCCGCGGATCCTTCTCGAGCGCCATCGAGAAGAGCTGCTCCACCCCTGCGGGGATCGACGGGTCGATCTGCCGAAGTGGGCGCGGCGGATGGCGCAGGATCGTCACGACCGCGCGGGTCAGCGAGTCGTCCGAGAAGTCGTAAGGAAGCGCGCCGGTCAGCAGCTCGTACCCGACCACGGCCAGGCTATAGACATCGGTCCGCGCGTCGATCGCGGTAGAGTCGCCGTCGAGCTGCTCGGGGCTCATGTAACGGATGGTGCCGAGGAGGGCACCATGCTCGGTTAACTGCGTCGCGATCGGCTCCGAGGAATCGAGGACGCGAGCGACCCCGAAGTCGAGCACCTTGGGGAGTCCGGGTCCGTCGGCGTTCGGAGGTACTTCCGCGACGACCAGCAGATTGCTCGGCTTGAGGTCGCGATGGATGACGCCGTGCCGGTGCGCGTAGTCGACCACGTCCGCGATCCGTGCGAGAAGCTCAAGCTTGTCGATCAGGCTCAGGCGTCGGTCCCGCGCCAGGTCGGAGATGCGCGGTCCATCGACCAACTCCATCGCGAGGTACGGCTCATCGCCCATCGAGTGATCGAGCAGACGCGCGATGCCGGGATGGTCCAGGCGACGAAGGATCCCGATCTCCCGCGCGAAGCGAGCACGGAACGCTTCGGTCGTGCGATCGCGGCGAAGCGTCTTCAAGGCGACGAGAGGTCCGTCGCCAACCTGCGCGACATAGACCACTCCCATGCCGCCTCGGCCAAGCAAGCGACGCAAGACATAGGGCCCGACCCGCCGCGCCGTGGCGCTTTCCTCGTTCGGATCGGACGAGTCGCGCGGAAGCTCGAGATCATCCAGAGAGTCGATCAGATCGTCGCGCCGATCGTGATACTTGAGCAGCCGCTCCACCGCTCGACGCATCGACGGGTCGACGCACATCAGCTCAAGGAACGCCGACCTCTCCGCCGGTCGAAGGCGCGCCGCCTCGAGGAAAACGCTACGAATGTGAAACGAATCGCTCTCGGCCACTGCGCTCTCCCTCGTCGCGCCCCCCCTGGACCTTGGGGATGCGTGCGCTCAATGATAACCTCGCTGCGCCGCTGAGGGGGACGCGGAGGGAACATGCTGGAAGACCCCGAGCTCGAGTCCGAGGTTGCCCGCTTGCCATGGCCGGCTCAGGCGCGCACGGCGCGGGAGCTGATGCCACTCGTTTATCCGGAGCTGAAGCGAATGGCGCACGCGGCGATGGCGCGTGAACGGCAGAACCACACTCTCCAACCGACGGCGCTCGTCCACGAAGCCTACCTTCGCCTCGACAAGATCGCCGACTACGTAGACACGAAGCACTTCACCGGCATGGCCACCCTTCTCATGCGCCGCATCCTTGTCGATTGGGCTCGCAGGCATCGCGCGGAGAAGAACGGCGGCAAGCTCGAGCGGGTCGAGCTGACGGACGACGTCGCCTCTTCGAACGATCCCGCGCTCGAGATCCTCGCCCTCGACCGTGCGTTGGACAAGCTGGCGGTGAGCGACGCTCTCGCCGCCGCGGTCTTCGTGCTTCGGTTCTTCGGACGGCTCTCCTTCGCTGATGCGGGAGAGGCGCTGCGCCTCTCGGAAGCGAACGCAGCCGAGCTTTGGAGGTACGCGCGCAGCTGGATTCGGGCGGAGATGTTCGATCCGGCGTAGTGGAGCGGCGGGGGGCAGCTCACCATGTACGAAAAGCGAAACCAAGAGCCGATCTCACGCGCGAAGTTCATTCATCGACTGATCACCCACTTGCTGTGGGCCATCGCGCTGCTGGTGATCTCCTTGGGCCTCGGAATGGCCGGGTACATTTCCTTCGAGCGGCTGTCTTGGATCGATGCATTCTTGAACTCCGCGATGCTTCTCGGAGGCATGGGTCCGGTCAACCCACCTCTGTCGAACGCGGGCAAGCTGTTCGCCGGCATCTACGCCATGTACGCGGGGCTCTTCTTCATTGTGACCGCGGCGCTTCTGTTCACCCCGGTCCTCCATCGCCTCATGCATCACTTCCACTGGTCGGACGAGGAAGCATGAGCAGAGTCCTAGTCGTCGAGCCCGATCCCGAGTGGCCGAAGATGTTCGAACGAATCCGCGCTTACGTTTGGCCGGCGGTGAGTGAGGTTGCGCTCGGCATCGAGCATGTGGGAAGCACGTCGGTGCCGGGGCTGAACGCAAAGCCGGTGATCGACGCGTGCATCGTCGTGGACTCGACAAGCGAGGTTCCGCCTTGCATCCGTGGGCTCGCGGAGATCGGCTACATCCACCGGGGCAACCTGGGTGTGCCGGAGCGCGAGGCCTTCGTCGCCCCGGCCGATCTTCCGAGGCACCATCTCTACCTCTGCCCGCGTGAGAGCCTCAGCCTGAAGAACCACCTCGGTTTTCGTGACTACCTGCGTGCTCACCCCGAAGCCGCGCGAGAGTACGGAGAGCTCAAAGCAGCTCTCGCTCGCCGCTTTCCCGGAGACATGGACAGCTATGTCTCCGGCAAGTCGGAGTTCATTCTCCAGATCCTCCGCGAGATCGGTTTCGATGAGCACGAGCTCGCCGCGATCCGGAAGGTCAATCAGCTCAATGTAAGTGTTCGCACCGTGACGAAGGAGGCACCTCCGATGACGCAAGCACCGAACTACCTGCTCGCCGGCCAGGCGACCGAGCTCGATCGACTCCAGCTTCAATCGAAGGTCTGGGAGCCGGCGGGACGCGCGCTCCTGAGCAAGCTTCCCGACGGCGCGGGATGGAGCGCGCTCGATGTCGGCTGTGGCGCGCTCGGCTGGCTGCGCATTCTGAGCGAGTGGGTCGGCCTCGATGGACAGGTGACCGGCTCCGACTTCGACGAGAAGATGGTGATCGGTGCTCGAGCCTTCGTCGAGGCGGCAGGGCTCGAGAACGTGACCGTCGTTAAGGACGACCTCTTCGCGAGCCAGCTCCCCGCTCACTCGTTCGATCTCGTGCATGCGCGCTTCGAGATCGCGCCCCTCGGCCGAGCCGATGAACAGCTCGCCTCGTACCGGCGTCTGTTGAAGCCGGGAGGTTGGATCGTGCTCGAAGATCCGGACGTGGCCGCGTGGCGCGTCTACCCGGACGCGCCGGCCGTGCAGCGTTTGGGCGAGCTCATCGATCAAGGGTTTCGACTGGTGGGCGGCGACATCAACTCGGGTCGAATGCTGCCTTCCCTCTTGCGGACCCTGGGTGTCGAGCCACGCATCGATGCGCACATCGTCGCACTCGAGCCGGGCCATCCGTACCTGCGGCTGCCGCTCCAGTTCGCGACCGCGCTTCGGCCGGGGCTCGAGAAGATCGTTTCGAAGGATGAGCTGGATGAGCTGCTCCGGCAAGCGGAGCTCGAGTTGAGCCGCCCGGGTACCTGGGGCACCACGTTCGTGCTCATTCAGGCGTACGCGCAGCTGTGACGAGCCGCACCGCGAGAGCCCGCGATGGTGGCCGCTCCGATCCTCTTGGGGCTCGTCTCCGAGGTCATCAACTGATTCGTTAGCCCGAGTCGGTTCGTCCTTGGCAGCGAGCGACACACTGCCTACGCTCGTCGTCCCATGCATGACCGTGCGCCTTTGCGTCGTCCGGCGCCGCTCCTTATGCGGCGCCGGCTACTGCAACGCCTCGCTGGAGAGTGGAAGGTCGCGCTCTTCACCGCACCGGCGGGCTATGGCAAAACTACGCTCGCCGCGCAGTATGCCGCGCAGCGCCCGACGCTCTGGTGTCGGCTCGATCGAGAAGATCGCGAGCTCGCCTTCCTCTTCGGCCATCTGCTCGCGAGCGGACTTCGCCTCGACCCACCGCTGACTCGACGCACCGAGCGGCTCTTCCTCGCACGGCGGGACATGGAGCGCGACGGAGGCTTGCTGACCGCGAGTCTTCTTTCGGAGCTCATTCCGACGCGTGGCTCGCTCCTGGTGATCTTGGAGGACCTTCACGTTCTGACCGGAGCGCGCGAGGCGTGCGGAT
>CAZZAH010000027.1:7087-18108 GCA_964652115.1 uncultured bacterium
CCTTCTGACCGGGCGAGGGGCGTGCCCGCTGCCGCTCTCGCGTTTCGAGCTTCAGGGCGGTGTCGTGCGCATCGGGCCCGAGGAGCTCGAGTTCGACCAGAAGGAGCAGGCCGAGTTTCTTCGCGGCGCTTTCGGAAGAGCAGCGCACGACGATGCGCGGATCGCGGCGTTCCGCGGATCGCTGGGCGGGTGGCCCGCGGGGCTCGCCCTCCTCGCCGGCGCGGGCGGAGGACCGACGCTTCCTCGCATCGACGGCGAGCACGAGGCACGGATCGGACGCCTCTTTCGGTACCTCGCGGAAGAAGTCTTCGCTCCGTTGACGGCGGAGCTCCAGTCGGCGCTCTGCCGCGCGTCGTTGCTCGAGGAGCTCGAACCCGCGGCGATGGAGTTCCTGCTCGGCAAGCGGGCGAGCGCGAACCTGGCGCATGAGCTCACGCGACGCGAGCTCCTGGTGCGCGAGCTGCCGGATCGACCCGTGCACGCGTTTCACCCGCTCTTTCGCGAGTTCTTGAAGGAGCGCCGTGCGGAGCTGCTTCCGAAGGCGGAGGTTCGCGCTCTCGGTCGTCGCCTTGCGGCGCATCTCGCGCGCCGCGGGGAGATCGCGCGCGCGATACGCGTGCACATGGAGACCGAGGACCCGGAGCGAGCGATCGCCCTCTTCGAGCGGGAGGTCGCTCGATCCGACGCGCGACCCGCATCGGCTCAGCTCATTCCGGCGGCGCTCGAGATGCTGCAGCATCCCTCGACCATTCAACCGGCGCAGAGGTCTCCTGCGTTGCTTTCGACCGCCGCGGCGGGTGCGCATCGCGAGGGTCGCTTCACGGAGGCGAGCGATCTGGCCGAGAAAGCCGGCGCGCTCTGGTTGGATCGGCGCGCTTACCTCGACATCGCACGTGATGCCCGCCTCGCCGCCGCATGCGCGTGGGTTACGGGGCGCGTCAGACCTCTGCTCGCTCGATTGGAGGCGCTCCTCACGCGCTGCCCCAAGCGCGAGCGCATGGCACGCGCCATCCTCAGTGCGGAGATCGGCGGACTTCGTTTGCTCTCGGGCCACCCCGCCCGCGCGCGGGTCGAGCTCGAGAAGGCCGAGCGAGCACTCCGCCGCACGCCGCACGAGAGGCAGCTCACGGAGATACGTGTGCAAGGTGCCAACGTCATCTACTCGGAAGGTCGATGGGATCGATACCTCGAGATCGCGCAGGACGCCCTCGCCTTCTATCGGCGGATCGGCGTGCCGGGTCGGATGCAGGCGCTCCTGATCAACATGGCGGAGGCGCATACCTACCTCGGCGAGGAGGACCGTGCCCTCTCGCTGCTGGACGAAGCCGAATCTCTCCAGTCGTTGGTCCTGCAGCAGCACACGGGGATCATCCAACTCGGCCGCGCGCGCGCGTTGGTCGAGCGCGGAGACTACGAGGCGGCGGGGCGCTCGCTCGACGCTGCTCGTGAAACCGCCGAGCGACAGAGCTCGCGCCTCTGGGCGCTGCAGGTCGATCTCTGGTCCGGTGTCGCGCAGCGACGCCAAGGACAGCTCGATGCCGCGCGGAAGCTCCTGATCATCGCCGCCGAGGGATTCCGCGAGATCGACGCACCCGCGTGGGGCAACGTCGCCGCGATGGAGCTCGCGCTGGTCCTTGGCCTGAAGCGAAAGCGCGAGGCGCTCTCCATCCTCGAGCAAGCGGCGCGCGCGTCTCGGCGCCTCGGCGATGCGAAGGAGGAGGCGAGGAACCTGCTGTATCAGGCGCGCGTGCGGCAAGTGCTTCGCGAGAACGTGGCGCCGACGCTTCGCCGCGCGATTCGCCTGCTCGAGCGCGAGCGATATCTGGTGCTCCTCCGAAAGGAAGCGGACGTGGCGCGCGATCTCCTGCTGTCGACGGATGCGCTGCCGGCGCGACTCCGCTCGATCGCGCTCGCGGCACTCCCTGACATCAACGCATCGGGACAGGTTAGTGCGCGCGTTGACGTCTCGACGGGGCCGCGAGGGATCGTTGTACAACTGCTGGGAGGGCTGGAGGTCACGGTCCGCGGAGATCGCGCGGCCTTCCCCCGTCGCGCTTCGGCCGAGCTCTTCGCTCGGCTCGCGCTTCGACTCGGCGAACCTCTCCGTCGTGAGGATCTCGGCGAGGCACTCTGGCCCGGCGCTCCGGCGGCGAAGAGCCGCAATCGATTCGACGTCGCGCTGAATGGCGTGCGGCATCTCCTCGAGCCGGGTGCCGGTCCGCGAGGGCCGTTCCACGTGCTTGAGTCCTCGTCGGGTTGGTGCCGGCTTCTCGCAAGCGCGGTCAAGGTCGACGTGGTGGAGTTCGAAGCGGCGGCGCAGAAGTGTGAGCCCTTGCTTCGAGAGCTGCTGGCCACGCGGGCGGATGAATCCGAGAGGCGCGGATCGCGGAAAGCGCGTGCTTCGCTCGAGAGCACCGAGCGAGAGCTGGCACGTGCGGCGGGGCTCTACCGAGGAGACCTGTTGCCGGAGCTCATCCACGCCGAGTGGACGCAACGTGAGCGTGAGCGACTCCGAGGTCGCGCCCATCGGCTCCTGCTCGGACACGCGGCGGCCTGCCTTCGCCTCGGGAAGGTCGACGCAGCGGAGGTTGCGGCACGCCGAGTGCTCGATTCGGATCCACTCGATGACGCAGCGGAGCGAACGTTGTTATCCGCGCTCGCGGCGAACGGCGACCATCTGGCGGTGGTTCGCAGCTATCGTGGATTCGCGCGGCGCGTGCTTCGCGAGCTCGGTGCGCCTGCGAGCCCGGAAACGACGGCGCTGTTCCAAGCGTCGCTTCGCGCGGCGCGTCGTTGACGAGGGACTACCGGTCTTCAACCTCGAACGAGAGGCGATACATCGACGACGAGGAGTTTCGCCGGCTCTGGGATGACGTGAAAGGCAAGCCGCCCGCCGAAGAGCATCTCCAGTGGTTGCGCCTCTGGAAGCGGCTCTAGCCCGACCTTCCCATGCCCTGCCTCACCCGCTAGACTCGCGCGTTATGGGTTTAGTCGCGAACTTTCGCCGCGGTCTTCTCCGCGCGCAGCTCTTTCTCCGCACGCGCATCTGGGAGACCGACGTCACGCACCTCCCGTGGCTCCGGCGGCTCGTCTTCCGCCAGCTGCGGGTGATGGTGATCCTCGCGCGCGGCGCCTTCGGCGGACGGCTCGGCCTCCGCGCCTCGGCCATGACCTTCACCAGCCTCGTCACGATGGTGCCGCTCTTGGTCGTGGCCTTTTCGGTCATTCGCGGATTCGGCGGATTCTCCGACTTGGAGAAGCGGCTCGAGCTCTTCGTCCTCTCGAACATCGTGCCGGCGAGCCAGGGCCAGGCGCGCGAGTGGCTCAATCGCTTCTTCGAGAGCGTGCGCGACGGCGCCTTCAGCGGGATCACCGTCTTCGCGCTCCTCTTCGGAGGTCTCGGGCTCCTCGGCTCGCTCGAAGGGGCGATGAACGACATCTGGGGTGTCCGCCGCCGGCGGCCGATTCTCCAGCGCTTTACCATCTACATCACGCTCGTGGTGCTGGGACCGATCCTCGTCGGCGCGTCGCTTTCGATGACCGCGAGCGTGGAGACGGCGGCCTTCTGGGGATGGCTCGAGCATCAAGCGCCCGGGCTCACGCTCCCGATCGCGGTGCTGTTCAAGATCACCCCGATGGTGCTGACCGGCCTTGCGCTCACGCTCCTCTACACCATCCTTCCGCATGCGAGGGTGCGCCTGCGCGCGTCGCTCCCCGCCGGCCTCACCGCCGGCCTTCTCTTTGAAATCTCGAAGCTCGGCTACGCGATCTACCTTCAGAACGCGACCCACTACAGCGCCATCTACGGTTCGCTCTCCGCGATTCCGATCTTCGTCGTCTGGGTGCATCTGACCTGGCTCGTCGTGCTCTTCGGCGCGGAGCTGACCTTCGCCTACGACGCCGCCGACGACATCCGCGAGGAGGAGATCGCCCACCGCGCGAGCGAACGCGAGAGGATCCGCGCGGCGCTCTGCATCGCGATGGAGGCGACGCGCGCGCATCGCGCGGGAGAGCCGCCGCCCGGAACGGTCGCGCTGTCCCACAAGCTCTGCCTTCCGCTTCGACTGGTGAGCATGGTGGCCGACGTTCTGACCGAAGGGGGCGTGCTCCTCTGCGTGACCGACGCCGATCGAGATGGAGGCTTCGTTCCCGCGCGCAGCCCGGACCACATCCGAGTGCACGAGGTGATCACCTGCCTGCTCGAACGGGGCAACACCCTTACGCGGCGGGCAGCCAGCCCGACCTCGAATACGGTCATCGATTCGGTGCTGGCCGAGCTCGAGCTCGCGTGGCGGCAGCAGTCCGGCGGCTTCACCCTGACCGAGCTGGTCGACAAGGCCGGCGCGGTCGAGAAGGCATCAGGCCAGAACCTGCTTCGCTTCCCCACCCCACTTCGCCCGAAACGAGAGGACCATCGATGAAGCGCCTCGAGAATCAGATCGCCTTCGTCACCGGCGCGAGCTCCGGCATCGGTCTGGCCGCGGCACGAGCGCTCGCGGCCGAAGGAGCTCGGCTCCTGCTCGCCGCACGGCGCATGGATCGACTCGAGGCCTTGGCGCTCGAGCTCTCGCAGGCGCACGGCGAGAAGCCCCATCTTCTCGTGCTCGACGTCCGGAATCGACACGCGGTCGAATCGGCGCTGCGTGCGCTCCCCGCGGAATGGAGCGCGATCGATCTTCTGGTGAACAACGCCGGCCTCTCGCGCGGCCTCGACAAGCTGCATCAAGGTTCGATCGACGATTGGGAGGAGATGCTCGACACCAACGTGAAGGGGCTCCTCTACGTGACCCGCGCGATCG
This sequence comes from uncultured bacterium, assembly GCA_964652115.1. Lineage (GTDB taxonomy): Bacteria > Eisenbacteria > RBG-16-71-46 > CAIMUX01 > CAIMUX01 > JADJQY01. Next base: position 11,887 of record CAZZAH010000027.1, read on the forward strand.
TGCCCGGGATGGTCGAGCGCGGCCACGGCCATGTCATCAACATCGGTTCGATCGCGGGGCACGAGGTCTACCCCAACGGCAACGTCTACTGCGCCTCGAAGCACGCGGTCCGCGCGCTGACCACCGGCCTTCGCATGGATCTGATCGGAACGCCGATTCGTGTCTCCACCATCGATCCTGGGCTGGTCGAAACCGAGTTCTCGGTCGTCCGCTTCCACGGCGACGACGCGCGCGCGAAGTCGATCTACAAGGGGCTCACGCCGCTACGAGGAGAAGAGGTGGCCGACGCGATCGTTTACGTCGCCACGCGGCCCGCGCACATGAACGTGGCCGAGATGGTTCTGCTACCGACCGACCAGGCCTCGGCGATGGTGGTGCATCGGCGCGGATAGCGCGTGCGCTCCTCGTGCGCACGCGAGCGCACATGCGAGGCGAGCGCCGGATCGCTCGATTTCCCGCGTAAACAGGGCTTCTTCCGCATGGCATGGAGACTGCTTGGGAGTGGTGCGAACCACTAACCCCAGGAGGAAAGCCATGCACATGGGCAGAGGCGCGAGCCTTGCTTTGACCACGATCTCGCTGCTCACCTTGATGAGCTGCTCCGACGACGACAAGAAGCCGACCGATGCCGGCTCCGTGCCCACGGTCGTCACCGGAGCCGGCGCGGACGCCGCCGCGCTCACCCCCTATGTCGCGCAGTACCGCGCGCTCCTCGGCGCCGACAACGGAGGCGATCCGGGAACGCGCGGCGCGAGCGGCTTCCGCGAAGTCAGCTGGGACGGCGTGCCGGATGAGCTCTCGGCGCCGAACGCCTACCCCGGCGACTTCTTCAACTCGCCGACCGCGCCTCGTGCGCGTGGCCTCGTGCTCGCGACCCCGGGCACAGCGCTCCTGGTCAGTGCCGACAGTGACAACCCAACCGGCACTCCGCCGCGTTTCGGCGAGATCAACGCGCAGTACCAGACGATCTTCAAGACCTTCAGCAACGAGCGGCTCTTCTCGCCGGTCGGAAGCAACATCGTAAACATCCACTTCTTCGTTCCGGGGACGAGCGTTCCCGCGACGGTGCGCGGCTTCGGCGCGGTCTATACCGATGTCGACACGCGCCACACCGCCTTCGAGTACTTCGATCGCGAGGGACACTCGCTCGGCTCGTACGAAACGCCGCTCTCGAATGAGTCGCTGTCGTTCCTCGGTGTGGCGTTCGATCAGCCGGTCGTCTATCGCGTGGAGGTGCGTTACGGCACCTCGGCGCTCGGCCCGGCCGACGGCGCGTCGCTCGACGTCGCGGTGATGGACAACTTCATCTTCGGCGAGCCGCAGGGGGTCGAGTAGGCGGAGTCGTTCACGAACGAGGGGGGCGCGACGCTACTCCATCCTCGGCCCGAGGTCTTGAAGCCGCCTCGCCAGCCGCGCGGCGCGCTCCCCATCTCCGCTCTGCCTTAGGTAGTCGATCAGCAATCGCATCGCGCGCGGATGAAGCGAGTCCGCGGCGACCGCCGCTTCGAGCTCGCGCCGCACGCGCTCGAGGTCGCGCTTCTTGTACGCCGCTTCGGCCATCCGGAAGTGGACTTCCGCGGCGTTGGGCTCCAGCGCGACGATCTCCTCGAGCGGATCCGGCTCGAAGGGGGGCCGCGCGCGCGGAGGCCGCGGTCCGAGGCCGAGGTTCGCTTGCACGATCGCGGCGAGTCGTTCCGGCGAGCCGAGTGGCCCGCGCGTGATCAGCCTCACTCGATCGTAGAGCGCATGGATCGCGGGATCCTCGACCTCGTTTCGACCGGTCAGCAAGGAGCGCAGGTAGCCACGCGGGATGTTCCGCCGGAAGTGACCGATGCGCCAGCCGTCGCTCGACGGCGGCAAGCCGTGCTCGCTCCGAAAGCGCGGGTAGTCTCCGTCGGTCGCCGCCATCGGCAAGCGCGCGAGCAGCGGATCCGCCAGCGCGAAGCAGTCGACGACATGAAGCCCCGGCCCCGCGAGGTATCCCGTCAGGCCGATCGCGCCCTCGGGAAGAAGGCGAAGCCCGGTGCGCCGCGCGGCTCGCCCGGTGCGATCGAACGGAGGTCCCGGCCGGCGCGACGGCCTCGGCTCGACCCAGAGGCCGGTCGACGGGAAGTACCAGCGGCGCTCATCCGCGATGCCGAAGGTGTCGACCACATGCTCGCGCGCTTGGCCGAAGCGTGGGCCTGACGCGAGAGGCGCGCCCGGCAGCGCGAGCGTCACGATCGCCAGCGTCGCGAACGCGACACCGGCAAGGGCGCGTCGCGCGATCAACGGTGCCTCGAGCCGCGCGAGCAGCAGCACCGACGCGAAGAGAGGCGCGCTGAGGAAGCGCCCACTCATGAAGTCGCCCCCGATCCACACCACATAACAGAGATAGAGCAGGATGCCGGCGCCGAGTCCCCGCACGAGCGGATCGAGTGTCCTCGCGCGCGCCTGCTGCCAGCCGACGCCGACGAGGCTCGCCGCGATGGTGAGCAGCGTCACCGGATCGGTTCGGATCGAGTTCTCGAGGAAGTGCAGCCCTTGTCGAAGAAGCTCCCCTTCGCCTACGCCCGCGCCGAGCTTGGCCGCCGCGGTGTTCGGATAGGGAAAGCCGTAGTAGAACGTCGCCCATAGCTCCCAGACGAAGAAAGGGAGCAGCCCGATGCCGAGCGAGCGAAGCGCGGCGCGCAGCCGGGGTCGATCCTCTCGCCACGACCACAGCTCGAGCAACAGAGGCGGCAGGAAGAGGAGCCCAAGATCGATTCGATTGAGCAGGGCGAGGCCGGCTATGAGTGGCCGCACAGACCCCCCGCTTCGAGCGAGCGCCTCGCTTAGCGGCTCGCTACCTCGCCCGCGATTCATCGCAAAGCTCAAACAGAACAGCACCAGCAGGAGAAATGTCAGCGGATTCTCCAGCCCCGCGGTCGAGTACTCCACGAAGGCGCGCGACGAGAGCAGCAGAGCACACGCCATCGTCGCCGCGAGCAGGTCGCGCGACCAGCGGGCGCTCAGAAGCCCGACCGCGGTGATCGAGCAGAGGAATGCCGGCAGGAGCAGATCGAAATACCCGTCACGCAGCAGGGCGTGAAAGGGCACGAGGCACAGCATCCAGAGCGGGTGCGTGTAGGCTTGTACACGCTCGACGATGTTAAAGCGAAGCCCATGGCCATCGACGAAGTTCGCCACCGTGCGAAGCGTGATGTAGGCGTCGTCGCAGAGCCAGGCGGTCCGCGCGAGGACGAAGGCGAAGAGCAGCAGCAGGGAGAGGTGGACTGCCGGGCGCCACGACGAGCGCTCGCGCACCGCACTGCTCGCTCGTCCGTCTCGCGTTCCGTCCCGCAGCGTCCGGCTCCTCTCTTGCGCGCCGACGCCTCACCTTGGGCGGGAGTGGCGTCCTCGCCAAACTGGGCGTTCTCGCGAACGCCGCGGCGGATGGTAGCCAATCCCCTCCGCGGGGACACCGCGAAAACGGATCGCGCCTTGACTGAAGCGCGCCCCGCGTTACGATCGCTGGACCCAAGCACGACGCGCGAAGCTCCGCGCGAGCACGGACGGCAGTATGCTCGGAACGCAAGCAGGAGGACCCCGGATGCTGGACGATCAATCCCCCAAGGAAGAGGCGGTGCCGACCGATCTCTCGCCCGAGACCCTGACCCGACGCGAAGCGCTGCGGACGATCAGCCTGGCCGCGATGGGCGCGCCTCTGGTCTTCGGCGCCCTGGCCTCGTCGCCGACGCTCGGCCACGCCCAAACCGCGAGCACCAGCGCGAACGCCACCGCGGCGCCGAAGGAGTACTCCCTTCCACCGCTCCCCTACGGGCCAAAGGACCTCGACTCCTTCCTCAGCGAGGAGATCCTTACCCTCCACCACGACAAGCACCACAACGCCTACGTCGAGGGGCTGAACAAGGCGCTCGCGAGCTTGGCCCAGGCGCATCAGGACGCGAACTACGGCGCGGTGAAGGACCTCTCGCGGGCCATCGCCTTCCACGGAAGCGGCCACGTGCTCCACAGCCTCTACTGGAATTCGATGAGCCCCAAGGGCGGCGGCGAGCCGAGCGGCGTGCTGAAGGCGATGCTCGAGGCGAGCTTCGGCACCGTCGACGCCTTCCGGAAGCACTTCAGCGCGGCGACCAAGGCGGCGGAGGCGAGCGGCTGGGGCATCCTCGCCTACGAGCCGATGGCGGAGCGCCTGCTCGTGCTCGCGGCGGAGAGCCATCAGCAGATGGGCCTCCACGGATCGATCCCGCTTCTGGTGTGCGATGTGTGGGAGCATGCGTATTATCTGAAGTACCAGAATCGGCGTGGCGAGTACGTGGATGGATTCTGGAACGTGGTCAACTGGGGCTTCGCGGCGGACCGGCTGGCCGCGGCGAAGTCCTAGAGAAGCGAAGGACGAGGACCGCATGAACTGGAATCTTGTGCTGCTCGCGGTGGTCACCATCGCGGTCGTTGTGCTGGTGATCTTCACTATTCAGCTGGTGCAGCGGCTCACCCGGGTCGCGGCCGCGATGGAGGAGACGCTGAAGACGATCAACGACCTCTCTCCTCGGATCGAGGCGGTGTTGATCAGCGCGGAACGAGAGCTGGATCATCTGGGCGACATCACCGAGCGGCTCGACCACATCGTGGCCGACGTGGAGAGCACGAGTAAGAGCGTGTCGACCGCGATGGCCCCGATCGCAGCCAATGTCGCCACGCTGTGGAAGCCGGTGCGCTTCGTGAGCGCGCTGGTGACCGGGCTCAGGACGGGAGCCTCCGCCCTCTCCGCGCTGCGCGGAGCAACCAAGGGGCAGAGCGACCCGTACATCCCCGGCGGCAACGGACAGGAGTAAGCGAAACGGCGCGGCCGATGGGTCGCGCGAGATGGGAGGCATCGATGAGTAGGCAAAGCGACACCCTTGTGGCCTTCTTGCTCGGCGCAGTAGCCGGCGCGAGCGTCGCGCTGCTGCTGGCACCGGAGAAGGGCTCAGAGACGCGGCGGAAGCTCCGCGTCGGCGCCGACACCCTCTACCGGAAGGGCGAGACGTGGGCCGGCGACACGCGTCAGGCAACGGTCGAGAAGGCCCGCCAGGCGGTCGACGTCGCGAAGTCCAAGTTGCACGAGGTCGAGGAAGCGGCGCGCAGCCACGCCTCGGCGCTCAAGGAGGCGGTGGTCGAAGGCCGCGACGCGTACCGGCGAGAGATGGGCCGAGACGTTCCCAAGAGCTGATGCTTCGAGGGCGAGGAGCTTCAGCCGCTGCGCTCGTCCTCGGCATCGCGATCTGGTCCGCATTTCCGAGCATCGCCACTCTCCGCGCGGCGGAGGGTGGCGATTCGCTTTCCACCGCCGGCGCGCCCGTCGCGAGTGACTCGACACACCACCTCGACTTCGGCTTCTACTTCATCGACTTTCGCGTGAGCAACATCGAGGCGCAGCTCGACGAGATGACACGCCGCCTCGAGTGCGCGCCCAGCTACGTGATGTTCTACCGCGATCTGCCTCGCCCCTTCTGGAGCTCCGCCTGCGCCATGATCCGTGATCACGGCGCGATCCCGGTCGTGTCGCTCGAGCTCTGGGGATGGCATGAACGCGAGGGAGACATGCTGGCCGACATCGCGGCCGGGCAATACGACGACCACCTCCGCCAGTGGGCGCGCGACGCGAAGGAGTTCGGCTCGCCGGTCTTTCTGCGCTTCGGCTTCGAGATGAACGGAAACTGGTTCGGTTGGAACGGCCGGCCCGCGCTCTTCATCGAGGCGTGGCGACGCGCGCACGGCATCTTTCAGGAGGAGGGCGCGACCAACGTGAAGTGGGTCTTCGCGCCGAACTGCATGAGCGTGCCCGACACCGAGGAGAACTCGATCCCGAAGTACTGGCCGGGCGACGAGTACGTCGATTGGCTCGCGGTCGACGGGTACAACTTCGGCGAGCACCATGATCGGTGGCATCACTGGCAGCCGCTCAGCGAGGTGTTGGCGCCGGTGCTCGACCTCTACGCGAAGGAGCGGCCGAACCTTCCGGTTCTGGTGAGCGAGTTCGGTTGCGCGCCGGGAAAGCCGGGCGAGCGCGCCGCCTGGATCGCCGAGGCGGCGCGATCGCTGAAGGAGCGGCCTCAGGTCAAAGGGGCGATCTGGTTCCACTTCGACAAGCGGCGCGAGGGCGAGCCCGACTGGTGCTTCTGGGATGACGCCGAGGAGGTCCGCGCCTTCCGCGAAGGGTTCTGCGGCGACGACGGCATCGTCACCTTCGCGCGGTAG
>CAZZAH010000028.1:0-18066 GCA_964652115.1 uncultured bacterium
TCCGCATCGTCTCTATCGACTCGAGCCTCAGGGCGGGAGAGTCGAAGGCGCGACCGCCGCGAAACCGCGAGCCAAGCGATCCGCCAAGGCCAAGCCATCACGGAACGAGCCCTCGAGCTCACCCGCGCCGTCGGAGCCACTCCTCTCGCCCCTCTTCGATCATCACCTCGAGCCTGAGCTTTCAACCGTCGCCACGATCGAGCTGACGAGCGCGGCGCTGTGGGAGCGGGCAGCTCCGGGCAAGCTGACCGCGCTGATCGAGCTGGTGGACGGAGAGCAGAGCGCGCGCGAGCGAACCGGTCTCTGGCTCTGGCCGCTTCGAGAAGAGGGGACGCTCGTCGGTGGGCTCGCGTTCAAGCTCGCGGAGGCGCGCGCGCGTGAGGCGACCGCGCTGGGGCGCCTGCTTGCGCGTCTCGAAGCCGACGGCACTCTTCGACGCGAGCTCATGCTCAAGACCGCGGAAACGCAGCTCGAGGAGCTGACCGCCTTTCGTAGCGCGGTCGGCCAAGCGCTCCCCTTCGGCTTTCTCGGCATGGACCATCTGGGTCGAGTGCTCTACCTCGGCGGCGCGGCGGAGGAGATCCTCGGTCTGCCCGAAGCGGCCGCGCGAGGCCGGGATTGCGCGCGCATCTTCCGCGCGGTCGGGCTCGAGGATCGCAATCCTCTTCTCGACGGCCTCAAGGGTAAGTCGGTGCCGATCGAGCTCTACATCGCGCGACCGGACGGAAGCGAGCTCGCCGTTTCGCTTCAGGTCTCACGCGTGCCGATCGGAAGCGCGGGCCGTCGCGGCCTCGTCGCCTTCTTCCGCGATCTCTCGGAGGAGCGCGCGCTGGCGGAGGCCGAGAGCCAACGTGATCGACTCGCGGCGCTGGGTGAGCTCTCCGCCGGCGTGGCGCACGAGATCCGGAACCCGCTCACCGGAATCGCGAACTGCGCCCAAGTGCTGAAGGAAGGAAGGCTGTCGCCCGAATCGCACCTGAAGTTCCTCGACATCATCTTGGATGAAGCGGCTCGACTGAACCGCATCGTCGAGGGATTGCTGCGTTACGCGCGCCCGCATCGGCCGGAGTTGCGCGAGGCCGACATCCTCGAATGTGTCCGGCGCTCGCTCGAGCTGGAAGCGGCCACGCTGACGGAAAGGGGCGTCCGCACGCGCCTCACCGCTCGGGGCCGCATCCCGTCGATCTACATCGACGCGGGTCAGATCGAGCAGGTGCTCTTGAACCTCGTCCGAAACGCGGGCGAGGCGATGCCCCAAGGCGGCGAGCTCAAGGTGGAGGTCTCGGTCATCCACCGGCACCTTCACATGCGGCGCGGGACAGGTCGCCGCGCGACCGATCGCGTTCGCTTCGCGCGCGAGGCTCCTCGCGCGCGCTTCGTGCAGGTCAAAGTCTCCGACACCGGGAACGGAATCCCCAAGGATCTGCTGCCCCGGATATGGAACCCGTTCTTCACCACGCGCACCCGAGGCACCGGCCTCGGTCTTTCGCTCTCGCTCTCGATCGTGAGAGAGCACGGCGGGACCTTGACCGCGCGATCGGTGGAGGGAAAGGGGACCACGCTGTTGATGGATCTTCCGATCGAGAGGAGGCAAGGTGAGCGCAGAACTGCTGCCTGACAGCTTGGAGTCGACGCTCCTGGTGGTGGACGACGAAGAGTCGATCCGCATCACGCTGAGCGAGGCGCTGAAGGATGAGCGCACGCGCGTGCTCACCGCGGCGACCGGCGTCCAGGCCCTGGAGTTTCTGGCGAAGGAGTCGATCGATCTGATTCTCTTGGACCAGAATCTGAAGGAGTCGGGCGAGAACGGGATCGAGGTGCTTCGCGAGGTGAAGAAGCGCCGGCCGGAAACGCTGGTCATCATGATGACCGCCTACGGTCGGATCGAGACCGCGGTCGAGGCGGTTCAAGCCGGTTGCTACCAGTACATCGCCAAGCCGCTCGATATCGCTCAGCTCAGGCTCTTGATCAAGAACGCCCTCGCCACGCTCGACCTCAAGCAGGAGGTGCGCTTTCTGCGGGTGGCTCGAGATCGTGAGCACTCGCTCGGCGTGGTTCGAGCCAGCGCTCGGATGGCCGAAGTCCTCTCGAACGTGGAGAAGATCGCGCATGCCGGCCGCACCACCATCCTGATCCGCGGCGAGACCGGTGTCGGCAAGGAGGTCATCGCTCGCCTGATCCACTCTTCGACCGGGGACGCGCGTGGTCCCTTCGTCGAGATCAACTGCGCGGCGATGCCGGAAAGCCTGCTCGAAAGCGAGGTCTTCGGCCATGAGGCGGGTGCCTTCACCGGCGCGACCGCGATGAAGCGAGGACTGCTCGAGATGGCCGATCGAGGCACGCTCTTCTTGGACGAGATCGGGGAGATGCCGCTCAGCCTCCAGGCGAAGCTCCTACGCGTGCTCGACGGGGGCACCTTCCGTCGCGTCGGCGGAACCAACGAGCTCAAGGCGCAATGCCGGTTCGTCGCCGCCACCAACCGCGATCTTCAGGAAGAGGTGAACGCCAAGCGCTTCCGCGAGGACCTCTGGTACCGGCTCTCCGTGGTGCCGATGGTGGTGCCGCCGCTGCGCGACCGGAAGGAGGACATCTCGATCCTCGCGATGCACTTCCTCGAGCGCTACAACAAGGAGCTCAACGGCCGGATCGAGCGCATCTCGACCAAGGCGATGGAGCTCCTCTGCAACTACCGCTGGCCGGGAAATGTGCGCGAGCTCAAGAACCTGATGGAGCGGCTGGTGCTGATGAATCCGGTCGGCGAGATTCTGCCCGAGCACCTGCCGCCGGAAATCCGCGGCGAGCTCAGCCCGGTGCTCAGCACGGGGCAAGAAGAGATCGTCTTCCGGAGCGCACGCGTCTTCAGGCTCGACGAGGTGGAGAAGGCGGGCATCGAGCACGCCCTTGGTCAAGTCAGCGGCAACAAGACGCAGGCGGCGCTGAAGCTCGGCATCTCGCGGCAGACGCTCAGGACTAAGATCACCGCCTACGGCATCGGCTCATCCGACGGCGATTGATCGACACCCCACGGCAGGACGTTCGACTCCAAAAACGAAACGATCCCGCGGGGCGAGGCGCCCTGCGGGATCTTCTTCGTTCGAGCGAGGCGCTCGAAATCACCGAAGGCGCTTGGTCACTACCTTGACGAGGTCGTCGCTCGAGGCGACGCCGGCCAGCGCGTTGGTCGAGTTCGTGTTGATCGTCTTGTTCGGGCCGCCGCTCACGATCGCGATCGCGCCGCCCGGTCCGCCGGTGCCGCTCCCGACCGCCGCGTAGAAGACGCGGAAGGGACGTCCCCACGGGTCGACCACGCCGGCGTAATTCGCGCCGTTCAAGTAGGAGACCACCTGCGCGCCCGCTTGAATGACGGCGCGATCGAGGTACGGGCCATCCCATCCCAGCAGGGTCTTGTCGTTCGTGAACATGCACTTGAATCCGACCAGGTCGACGTTGAAGGTGGTCGATCCGTCGGCGTTCTCCGGCCAGAATCCAGTGTCCGCGAAGTACTCGTTGTAGGCGGTGGAGAGTGCCTCCATGTCCGCCCGGCCGCGCGAGATCTTCGACTTCGCGACCTCCTTGATCACCATCGGGGTCAAGATCCCGCCGATGATGGCGATCACGGCGACGATGACGATCGCCTCGATCATCGTGAATCCTGCGTTTCGACGCTGCACCGTTTGACCTCCCTGCTGGCGGGCCCGGTTTGCGGGCATGGGCCCGGCGCACCCGCGGAAATCCTCGATCGGCGCGCCGCCCAAGCGAAGCGCCCATGCGTCGCCGACCCTGCCGGGAGCCGAGCCGCGCGATTTCTTCCTATGCTTCGGGTGTGCGGCGACTGACCTTTAGGCAGGCTTCTCGATCAATGCGTGGTAAAGGTCGGGCCGGCGATCGGTCAGGATATCGTTCCGCGGCGTGACCGCCTTGTCGCGGGCCAGGGAGAGATCGACCTCGACGACCCGGACCTCCGGAACGTCGGGCGGAGCCTCGGCCAACACCTCTCCTCGCGGATCGGCGAGGATCGAGCGGCCGGTGAAGCCCAAACCGCGCTCGCGTCCGATGCGGTTCGCGGTCACCACGAAGTAGCGGTTGATCAACGCGTGGACCGGAACGGCGCGTTGCGCGTGGCCCGGAATCACCAGATTGGAAGGATGGGCCACGACATCGGCCCCGCGAATCGCCAGGCACCTCCACGCTTCCGGAAAGCGCCAATCGAAGCAGATGAGCACCCCCAGGCGCACGCCGCCCACCTCGAAGACCGGAAAGCCTAGGTCTCCCGGCGCGAAGAGATCGCGCTCGGTCGAGAAGAGATGCGCCTTTCGATAGAGGCCGACGCGGCCCTCCGGTGAAACCACCACCGCGCTGTTCATGAGCTCTTCGCCGGCGCGCTCGGCGAAGCCCGAGACGTAGGTCGTGCCGCGTTCGCGCGCGATCGTGGTGAGTAGCTCGACCAACGGTCCATCGGCCGGCTCAGCCGCGGCCCAGGCGGCGTCGCGGCTCTCGAAGTTGTAGCCCGACGATGCGAGCTCGGGGAGCACGAGCAGCTCGGCGTCGGGCGCGGCACGAAGCGCCTCCGCGATGCGCGCGCGATTCGCCTCCGGATCGCCGAGGACCGGCTCCATCTGCACGTACCCGATCCGCATCGCCCCGTCCTTTCCGCTGTGGGTGAACCTGGACGCACGACTTTAGTCGAGCGGGGATGCCTCGTCCAGGCGCGCCGGGCCGCGGCGGCGGCGTGCTACTATGCGCCGATCGCGAGGGCGCTCGGTCCTCGCCGCCTCGGCCCTGGGGAACTCATGTCGCTGCTCGATCTCTTGATCGCACTCGCGCGGTGGAAACGCCTCATCCTCGTGAACACCCTCCTGGTCGCTCTGGCCTCCGTCGTACTCGTGCTGTTCATCCCTAAGTCGTATCGGGCGGTCGCCTCGATCTTCCCGCCGGAGGATGACGCGATGAGCGCGGCCAGCATCGGCTCACTCATCTCGGCCAGCGGATTGGTGGGGCGAGGCTCGAACCTCCCGGTGCTCGCGACCCCGTCGGACGTCTACGCCGCGATTCTCCGCAGCCGCACCCTGCGCGAGGAGCTGATCCGTCGCTTCGATCTCCTGACCGCCTGGGAGGAGCGCGACATGGACCACGCGATCCGCCGCTTCAGTCAAACGATGAAGGTGAAGGTGGGGAGCGAAGGCGTGGTCTCGATCGGCGTGCTCGATCGAGAGCCGGAGCGCGCGGCCGGCATCGCCAATGCCTCGATCGAGATCTTGGACCGGATGAATCGCGAGAAGCGGCGTTCGTCCGCCGGGCAAGCGCGGGCCTTCATCGAACGGCGCCTGGAGGAGAACCGACGCGATCTGGTGGCGGCGGAAGACTCGCTTCGCGAGATCCAGAAGTCGACTCAGGTGCTGGTTCCGGATCGCCAGGCGGAGGCGATCATCTCGGCCGGCGCGCAGGTCGAGGTCGAGCTCTTGATGAAGGAGGTCGAGCTCGGCGTGCTCGAGGCGCAGCTCGGACCGACGCATCCCGACCGACTGGCGCGCGCGCGTGAGGTCGAGGCGCTTCGCCGGCGCATGCGCGAGATGGAGTCGGGCGAAGGAGGGCGCACCGGCAATCGCTTCGAGATCCCCTTCGCGCGCTACCCCGATCTCTCGCTCGGCTACGTTCGCGCGCTTCGTTCGGTGAAGGTGCAGGAGGCGATCTTCGAGTTCCTTTCCCAGCAGGTCGAGCAGTACCGCATCCAGGAGAGTCGCGACACACCGACGGTGCAGGTGCTCGATCACGCGGTGATTCCGACCATGAAGGCGAAGCCGGTGCGCTGGCTGATCTGCGCCGCGGCCACCTCGATCGCCTTCCTCTTTTCCCTGCTCGTCGCTTCCTTCATCGAGGTGCTGAGGCGGATGCGGCAGCAGGCGCCGGAGCGCTTCCAGAAGCTCGAGACTCTCGGCCGCGAGCTCGGCTTGAAGCCGCTCCTCGACCGGCTCTAGTCGGGAGGGATCCTGCGCGCCGCGATCGCCTCGGACCGCCGCCTCCTTCCGCCCTACGCGCCGGCGCGATTCCTCGTGCCCTTGCTTCTCCTGGTCGACCTGCTGATCGTCCTCCGGCTGCGGAGCGCGCCGGTCATGCTGAGCGCGATCGCGGTGCTCGTCGGGTCGATCTGGCTGCTCAAGCGAGGGGAGCGCGCTCTTGCCTTCGTCGCGGTCGGCGTTCCGCTGCTCGATCCGATCATGAGCGAGCTGGGTCTGGGGGAGCCGCTCTTCGGCGCGAGTCGCGTGCTCTTGCTCGCGGCGTTGATCATCGTTCCGATCCAGGGCTTCCTTGGTCTCCCGCGACCCGACGGCCGCTCCAGCTTCCGAGTTCTACTCGAGCCGACGATCGTCTTCGCGGTGCTGCTCGGCCTCGTGCTCCGGCTCGGCTTGGTCGAGACTCCGTCCGCGCAATACGGCGCCGACAAGACCTTCGGTTATTTCCTCTTCACCTTGCCGCTCCTCTTCGCGGCCGCGATTCTCCTCGCGCGTCCGGCGTCGCTCGAGGTCGAACGCGAGCGTCACCTTCGCTTCTTCAAGCTCGTGCTCTGGTTCGAGGTGCTCATCGCCCTGGCCGGGGTGCACAACCACTACATGCACTACTATCCGTGGCGATTTCGCCTCGTCTCTCTGGGCATGAACCCGATCTGGGTCGGCCGTCACGCCGGTCAGGGCCTCCTCCTCGTGATCGCGTTCGTGTCGGTGGGATGGATGCGCCGCGGGCTTGGTCTGGTGCTGGCGGGCCTGCTCGCCCTCGTCCTCTGGTGGAGCGGATCGCGCGGCGTGCTGCTCTCCTTCATGGTGGCGATGGGGGTGTGGTTCCTGGCCGAAACTCGCGTGCGGCGCTGGATCCCCTTGGCGCTGGTCTTCGCCGGCGCGGCCCTCGGACTCGTCTTGCTCTCCTTCACCAACCAGGGAGGTGGAGAGGGCGCGCTCCCGTTCCTCAATCGGATCGATTCGAACTTCTCTCGCACGCGCCTCATCGATGTCGCGAAGCGCACGCTGGCGGAGATCGGCTTCTTCGGGGCGGGCACCGGCGGATTCGCCGCGCTCGCGCGCGTGGGGGACATCCGCTACTACCCGCACAACATCTTTCTCGAGGTCGGGCTCGAGAACGGGATCCCGGGGCTGGCCGTGCTCTTCGGCTTCTTCGCCGCGACCTTGATGGCCGCGCGTCGAGCCTTGGCGCGCGCCTGCGATGACGACGGCCGCTCGCGACTCCGCCTCGCGCTCGCGCTCTTCGTCTTTCAACTGGTGAACGCGCAGTTCAGCGGCGACATCACCGCGAACGAATGGATCTGGCTCTGGTCGGGCGTGATCCTGGCCTTCGCCCGCTCCGGATGAGGCTCCTCTACTTTGCCCCGATCGATCCGGGGCTGCCGCAAGGCCACGCCGTTCACCTCCGCCGTTTGACCGAAGCGTTCGAAGAGCGCGGTCACGAGGTGTGCTGGTTGACCCTCGAGGCGAGAGGCGATCGACCGACGCCTCCTCGCGGCGGCTGGATCGAGGTTTCGAAACGCGGCTGGCCGAAGCTCCGGCACCTGAGCGCCGAGCTCCGACTCTCTCGCGCGCTCGCGCGTGAGCTCGAGCGGCGTCGTCACGATGCGGTCCTCGTGCGGCTCGAGCTCCTCGCGTTCGCCCCGCTCGTGATGCGGCCGCGCGTGCCTTGTCTGGTGGAGAGCAACTCCTCGCTTTCGACCCTGGGCGCCTCGACGTCGTTTGCCGGCCGTCTGCTCGCGCACGCGATGGAGGGGGCCGCGCTGCGTCGCGCCGATGGCGTGGGCGTGGTCACCGAACGACTGCGCGAGATCCAGATCCGAAACCACCGACTCGAGCCCTCGCGCGTGCGCGTGGTGGTGAACGGCGCGGTGCTTCCTCCGCTCGATCGAGCGGTCGCGCTCGACGCCCGACGAGGCCTGGACGCGAGCTCGGGTCGTTTTCTCGTCGTCTTCGCGGGGAGCCTTTCGCGCGGCCAGGGCTTGGAGCTTCTGCTCGACGCGATGGCGGGCGCGCGCAGCCAGGAGCTGCTGCTCTGGATCATCGGCAATGGGCCCGAGCGTTCACGACTCGAGGCCCGGGCGAGGCGTGAGCCGCGCGTCCGCTTCCTCGGCCCGCGGCGCGAAGCGGAGGTGCTGACGCTGCTCCAGAGCGCGGAGCTGCTCGTCGCTCCCTACGACTCCGCCTTGCTCCACGCGTCCGGGATGGAAGGGCTCAAGATCCTCCAAGGCATGGCGTGCGATCGTCCCGTGTTGGCCTCTCCCGGTTTCCTCGCGCCGGATCTCGGTCGAAGCCTCTCCGTGCCGCAGGGGCTCTCTGCGGAGGCATGGTCGCGCGCGCTCGACAAAGCGGTTGAGGAGTGGAAGACCGCCGGCGCACCCACGCGCGATTGGCCATGGCCGGAGGGGAGCAGCCCGGGGCGAGCGTGGATCGCGGAGCATCGCTCGTGGCATCGCTCGGCCGAGGCGTGGGAGCGACTCTTCGCGGATGTGGCTCGCTGAGCGCGCCGATTATCGCCGCGCGATCGCGATGATCGAGAGGACGACCGCGGTCGCGCTCGAGAGCGGCGCGAGGATGCTCGCGAGGCGATAGGTCCTTCGCTCCGGCACTCGAACGAAGTCGCCCGGCTCGAGCACGGTCAGCGCGTCGAGCGAGTGATACTTCCCCTCGTCGTCACGATAGGTCCAGCTGGTGGCGCGTCCGAGCTCGGTGGGGCCGCCGGCCATCGCCACGTAGTCGAGCGCGCGCATCCCCGGAAGGTACGGATAGCGGCCGGCGGAACGCACCGCGCCGGTGATGTAGACCCACCTCACCGCGTACTCGACGTCGAGGAGATCGTTCGCGCGGAGCGGCCGCGCGAGATCGGCGCGGGACGAAAGATCGAGCTCGATCGGATCCTCACCCTCGCGATAGAGCGTGCCGTTTCCGGTAGCGTGATCGTTGAGCCCGCCCGCGGCCGCGATCAGAAGCGCGACGCTGTCCCCTTCCTGCCATTCGATCACGAGGTCAGGCTCCTCGTCGGGACGATCGGCGATGCGGGTTCCGCGATCCGGCGTGAGCTCGAGTCCGGTGCGCCCTTGCACCGGTCCGCGCACCCGCACCGTCGGGCCACGCAGCGGGACCTCGATCGAAACGCCGGGCGAGAGGGTCGGATTCGACGAGGAGTCGCCACGCAGAAGCCAAGGCACCAGGTCGATGGTCTGCGTCTCGCCCCCCTCGAGCGGCGTGAGTCGAATCGCGCGGATGCTCGCGCCGGCGCGGATCCCGCCCGCCGCGGTGAGCGCCATCGAGAGTCGATCCGATGCCGTCGCTTCATAGATCCCGGGGCGCGCGACCAGGCCCGCGACCGAAACGCGAAAGCGCCCCGGCTCGACCAAACGCAACGTGACCCGCGCGCGCGGATAGAGCGGCTCGAGCGAACGGCGGAGCAATGCTTCCGCCTCGACCAGCGTCAGCCCGCCGATGTGCGCGGGACCGAGCACCGGGACAACGATGTCCCCTTCCGGCGAAACGCGAAGAGCCCAGGTCTTCGCCACCTCGCCCCAAACACCGAGGTTCATGCCGTCACCCGGGAGCACGCGGTAGGTCGCGGGATCGACCGGCGCTTCGACCGACCAGGTCACCTGCGGCGACTCGAGGGCCTGCACATCGCTGCTCGACTGATTGCCGGATTGAATCTGGCGGAGCGCTTCCAGAAGCGATGGTGACGTCGTCGGGGTCTGCGCCTGCGCGAGCGACGCCCAGGCGGGCAGCAGCAACTCGAGCACGGCGAGGAAGAGGGCGATCGCGCGCCGGGTCATGCCGACTCCTCCGAGGTTTGCGCGCTGAGCGCATCGAGGTAGGAGAGCGCGGT
This sequence comes from uncultured bacterium, assembly GCA_964652115.1. Lineage (GTDB taxonomy): Bacteria > Eisenbacteria > RBG-16-71-46 > CAIMUX01 > CAIMUX01 > JADJQY01. The sequence goes on from CAZZAH010000028.1 coordinate 9,865, forward strand.
CCCGGTATTGAAGAGGACGACCGTCTCCTCCGCTCCGATGCGACCCTCTTCGCGCAGCCGCTCGAGCGCCGCCAGGGTCGCGCCTCCTTCAGGTGCGGCCAGGATGCCGGTCGTGTGCCCGATGCGGCGCGAGCCTTGCACCATCGCATCGTCGGTCACCGCGAGCGCCGTCCCGCCGGAAGCACGAATCGCGCGGAGGATCAGGAAGTCGCCGACGGCGGAAGGGACGCGAAGCCCGGAGGCGATCGTGTGCGGATCGACGATCGGCTCGGCATGCTCCGTACCCTCGAGGAAGGCACGCACGATCGGCGCGCATCCTGCCGCCTGCACCGACACCATTCGCGGTCGCGCCGCGCCGAGCCAGCCCATCGTCGCCATCTCCTCGAAGGCCTTCCACATTCCGACCAATCCGGTGCCGCCCCCCGTCGGATAGACGATCCAATCGGGCAGGCGGCCGCCGAGCTGCTCGAACAGCTCGTAGCCCATCGTCTTCTTTCCCTCGAGCCGATACGGCTCCTTGAGCGTCGAGAGGTCGAACCAACCCTCGCGCTCTGCGCCGGCGCGGACCTCGCGCGCGCAATCGGTGATGACGCCGTCGACCAGGTGCACGGTCGCGCCGAGCAGTCGTGTCGCTTGGATGAAGGCCCTCGGCGTGTCGCGCGGGCAGAAGACGTCGGCGCGAAGGCCCGCGCGTGCGGCATAGGCGGCGAGCGCGAGCCCGGCGTTTCCCGCGGTCGGGAGCGCGAGCCGGCGCGCGCCGCGCTCCTTCGCCATCGTGACCGCGAGCGCGAGCCCGCGCGCTTTGAACGAGCCGGTCGGATTGAGCGACTCGTCCTTGATGAAGAGATGCGGCAGCCTGAGCTCCTCGCCCAACCGTTCGGCTTGAAGCAGCGGCGTCATTCCTTCGCCGAGCGAGATCGGTAGTGCCGGCGGAAGCACCTCGCGATAGCGCCAGAGATCCGCCGCGCGCGCCGCGAGATGCGAAGGGATCAACGTCTCTCGCGCGCGCTCCAGGTCATACCGCGCGAGGAGCGGCCGCGAGCAACGAGGACAGAGCCCGATCAGCTCGCCCGCGTCGAAGATGGTGCCGCAAAGGCCGCACTCCAGGAAGGTCAGCGTGCTCAGGCTCATGGCGCCACCATACAAGCGACCTGCGCGATTGGCCAGCCTCGCTCACAAGCGACGAGGCCACCCGGGGTGGGTGGCCTCGTCAGGCCGGAGAGGGCGCTTCCGGCTTTTGGGGGAGAAGGTTTGGGGCGACAAACCTAGGGGAGAGTGGCTCTGCTTGTTGGGTGCTCGATACTCCCTCCTTTGCGCTGGGGTGGCGGGTCGTTCTTCGAGCGGGCCGGGCCGTATCACCAGCCGGCGCGGTACTTCGAGAAGTGCGGAAGCGCGGTGGTCAGTCGTTGCGTGGCCGGGTTGTACGTTCCTCCCATCGGCACCCACCGGCGCTGCACGTCGTCCAACCAGAAGAGCTGCGTGAAGACGTTCGCGTTCGACGAGTGCAGGTCCATGACCAGCGTGACCGGGACGTTGAACTGCGCACCGTGCGGCGCGAGATCGACCTCCGCGTAGCCGTTGTTGTCGTCCTTCAGCTCGTACTCGGTGTCCTGGCCGAGCGCGTTCGGCGGAATGACGAGCGTGTAGCGACCGTTGACGATGGTGCCGCCCTCTGCGGCGTAGATCATGCGCTTGACGCTGATCGGCGAGCCGCCTCTGGGGCTCCCCTTGCCCGTGGTGACGTCCTGCGCGTCGCCATCCGAGGGAGCGACCGACAGGAACTGCGGCTCCGCGGGATCGGAGGGGGAGACCGGCGCTCGGTCACGCCCGCAGCCGAAAAGGCCGAGGGCGACCAGCACCGCCGCTCCCAGCATCACGCGGAAAGCTCCGCGATTCGGGCTGGTTTGGTTTGAACCGAGCGGGGCGGGCTGCATCTCTCGCATTCGTGACCTCCGGTGTTTTCCTACACGGGAGCTAGGTCAATCGCCATGCCGCGACGGTAAACTCCCTGTTTCCGCCCTTCGCGCGCCCGATGCGCGACCTCCCTTGGGTCGGCTCTCGCAGCGGCGGCGATGGGGGAGCAACCGCAAGGGCCGAACGCGCTGCCTGGGGCGTGCTTGGAGCGTGATCGTCCGTATCCGCCAATTTGCGCGAAGTCCGCGCGAGCGTTGACCGAGGGTCGAGCCTTGCATACGATCCCGGCCTGATGGCGCTTCGACCCACGATCTTCGAGCGACGCCGGCGATTCCCGCTCGGAATCGACCGGCGCTTTCTTTGGCTGCTCAATTGAAGCGCGCCTTCCCCCACGGGGCGGCCGCATGGGACGGACGAATGGATTCGAGCTCGCGCTATCTGGTCGCTCCACTCCTCTCGATCGCGCTGCTTGGGGCGACGCTCTTCGGTTGCTCCGAGGGAGAGAGCGACGTGCTGAACCCACGGAGCCCGCGTGGCGGCATCGCGGCCAAGCCGGAATCGACTCGCGTCGCGTCGACCGATCAGGATCGCGCCTTCCGGCCGACGATCGCGACCGGCGCGTCGCCCGTGCTCTTCCTCTCGGATGAGGGAGACGTGCAGTCGGAGGTGTACCTCCGCTTCGACCTCGACGCGCTGCCCGACACCGCCGGCGTGGTGAACGCGAATCTCGGACTGCGCTTTCGCCGCACCGATGTCTCGCCGGTTCTGATCTCGGCCTACGAGGTCAGCTCGAGTGAGGACGACTGGGACGAAGGAACCTTGAAGCGGCCGCTCAGCAAGGTCGAGACTCCCTTCTATTCCTCGACCGTGCCGATCGCGCCGGGCGACGGGGACAGCCTCTTCGTCACCGACGCGGTCAAGATCCCCGGCTCGATCATCCGCTCGTGGAAGAACGACCCCGATCACAATCGCGGCATCGCGCTGCGCATCGCGGACACGAGCATCGGCCAGACGATCGAGCTCCTGTCGAAGGAAGCGGCGCTCGCCGACACCGAAGGAAACGCGCTGGTCAATCCGCGCCTCGAGGTCTTCCGTGGAGAGGACCGCACCAGCACGCTCGAGTCGCCCGATGAGGACGCCTACATCCTCTCCGACGGATCGAGCGCGCCCGCGGGCGACGCGGTCGACTTCCGCGTGAAGGGGAGACCGGCGGAGCGCGGCCTGCTTCACTTCCCGCTGCCGAGCGTGCTGCGGAAGGGCTACACCATCAACCGCGCGCTCCTTCGGTTGAGGATGGTCCCCGGTTCGATCACGCCGGGCGATTCACTCCTGATCGGCGCCTACCTCGCGACCTCGCTCTGGGATGAGGCGAGCGAGCCCGATTCGGTCACGCGCGGGTCGGCCGCGTTCGACTTCGCGCGCGCGCGGGCGACGAGCGACACGCTCGAGTTCGATTGCGCGATCGCGGTCCAGCACTGGCTCGACACCGGCGAGAACTTCGGCCTCCAGATTCGAAGCGCGACCGAAGGGGATGACACGCTGGGCGTGCGCTTCTTCACCCGCGAGGCCGAGATCGCGCTGCGACCGGACCTGGAGCTGATCTACACGCCGCCGCCCGATCCGCGTTGGGGCGGGGAAGGAGACGCGCCGTGAGCCGCCTGACCGCTCTTTTCGCGCGCGCGGCCTCGCTCGCGCTTCTGCTCGCCGCCCGGCCGATCGAGTCGCGCGCCCAGTCGCTCTGGAACGCCGAAGGATTGGGCGGATGGAACGAAGGCTATGACTTCGCCTCGCGCGGCGCCGGTTGGACCGGCATCGGCCGCATCGAGCCCTTCCACATGAGCCTGGTGAATCCAGCCTCGCCCGCTTGGGCGCGCTCGCCTCGCGCGAGCTTCGCGCTCTTGCTCGATCAATCGTGGTCGAAGAGCGCCTCGCAAGATGGTGGCGGCCGCACCGGCACCACGCGCATACCGGGGATCCACGTCGCGCTCCCCTTGCCGCGCGGCTTCGGCGTCAACGCCGGCTTCGGTGATCTGTCGACCGGCTTCTATCGCTTCGCGGCGGAGGAAAACGTCGGGCAGGAGAACAGCTACCGCCGAAGCCTCGAGGGAAGCGGCGGGCTCGGACAGCTTCAGTTCGGCTTGACCGCGCGCGGCCTCGGATCGCGCGCCGCGGTCGGCGTGCAGCTCGGCGTCGTCGGCGGCACGCTTCGCGACCTGATGAAGGACGACTTCGACTCCGACGCCTTCCAGGACACGCGGAACCTGCTTCGCACGCGTGCCGAGGGCGGACGTCCCGTGACCTTCGGCCTGCAAGCGCGGCCGCTCCTGCCGCTCGAGCTCGGGGGCTTCGTCACGACCGCGAGCGAGCTCGATCTACGGAGCCTCTTCGAGAACCGCACCGGCGAAACGGAGGAGACGCGCGCGAAGCTCGATCTGCCGGCGGGCTACGGCGTCGGCGGCACTTTCCGGCCGACACCTCAATGGGCCATCTCCGCCGATCTGACCGTGCGTCAGTGGGGAGAGAATCACTTCGAGCTCCTGGACGGTAGCGTTCCGCGAGGCTTCGCGGGCTTGGACGACGCGCGGCGCTTCGGCATCGGGGTGGTGCGTTATCCGGGAGAGCACGTGCCGAAGGATCCCCTGCTCAAGCGCTCAGTCTTCCGCGCCGGCTTCACCACCGCACGGCTTCCGATGCGGCAGGCGAACGGAGCCGAGGTGAACGAGTGGGCGATCACCGGTGGGGTCGGACTCCCGATCCAGGTCGATCGCGGCTTCGTCGATGGTCTGCTCGAGTTCGGAAAGCGCGGAAGCGCGAGCAAGACCGACCTGACCGAGAAGTTCTTCCGTCTCGGTCTGTCGGTGACCTTCGCCCGCTTACGGGAATCGTTTTAGGCGGCGGCGCGGCCGCTCGAGACGAAGAGCGACGCGAGCTCGCCTGCTTCGGCCGGACGATTGATCACGTACTCGTCGCGGATGGCGCGGCACGCCGCCACGCACGCTCCCAGATTCGAAGCCTTGCCCGCGTCCTCGAGCAGCTTCCCGAGGTCGGTGAATCGCGGCAGCTTCACCCCGCCCCCAGAGCCTTTCAAGCTATGGCCGAAACGCGCGAGCTTCATCGTGTCCGCGCCTAGGCAGAGCTCATCCATTTCGAACAGCTTGGGGCGCAGATCCTCGAAGAAGAAGTCCTGCAGCTCGGCCCAATCGATCTCGTCGTCGATGTTGAAGTCGTCGCCGTCCATCTCGTCCCCTTTCACTTGGGTCACTCGCACGTTCACGATGAGGTATCGGCGCGGGGGCGGAATTCCATTAGCGGACCCTCATCGTAGGAGAACGACCAGCTGCTTGGTCTCGACCCGACCCTCCACCGAAAGCTGGTAGAAGTAGACGCCGCTCTTGACCTCCTCGCCGCGCTCGCCCGCGCCGTCCCAGTTCAAGGCGTAGAGGCCGGGCGGCATGGTGTCCGCGATCATGGTGCGGATGTGCCGTCCGCGCACGTCGACCACCTCGAGCCGGATCAACGTCGACCGCCGAAGCACGAAGCTGATCGTCTTCTTCGGGTCCAGGTCGGACGCGAAGCCTTCAGGTAGCGGGAGGTGCTCGAAACCGGGGGTCGGGTTGGGATTCGGCTCGGGTCCCGCGACCGGCGGCAGCTCGGCCGGCGGGGTGGGCCTGACCGCGCTCTCCGGCCCGCGTCCGGAGCGGGGCCACGCAAGCGATCCCGGCTGCGCGAGGCCGCTCGTTGCCAGCACCTGAAGCTGCGGATGACCGCCGGTGGTGAACGCGAGCTCGACATGTCCATCGTTGTCGAGGTCGGTCGCCACGAGGCCGCCGGAATAGGCATCGCACGAACCGAGCTCAACCGGAAAACCCTTGAGCGCGCGGCCACGACGATCGAGCGCGATCAGGCTCGAACCTGCGCCGTATTCGGATCGACTCGCGAGCGCCACCACCTCGAGCCCCGGCTCGCCGTCGATGTCGATGAGGAGCGGCCCCGAGGCGAAGGAGAGCCCGGGGAAGGACGAGGGGAAGCCCGCGAGCGCGCGACCACGCGCGTCGAAGGCGAGGATGCGGCCGGTGCCCCCGAGCGTCGCCACCACCACCTCGAGGCCGGGCGCGCCGTCTAAGTCGCCGACCGCGACGCCGCCGTTGACCGGCGCCGGCAGCTCGACCGGCCAGCCCGGCACCGCGCTGCCGTCGGCTCTCACCGCGATCAAGCTCGGCGCGCCGGGCAACCCTCGATCGGTCGCGGCCAGCACCTCGATGGTGCCGTCGAGATCGAGATCGCTCGCGGTCACGCGACCGAAGCCGGCGCGCGCGGCGTTTGGAATCGCGAGCGGCCAGCGAGGCCACGCCCGTCCGCTCGAACCGAGAAGCGTGATTCGACCGTCGTTCGCGCCGCTCAGGAGCTCGAGCTTTCCGTCGCCTTCGAAGTCACAGAAGGTGGGCGCGGCATAGATCGAGGGTGGATTGAGGGCGAGCGCGCGCACGGTCGGGCGAATCGGCCATCCATCTCGCGTGCGACCATCGCCGCCCACGAGGAGAAGCGTTCCGAGCGTGCCCGCGATCGCGAAGACCGGACGGCCATCCTTGCCCGAGGCCACGGCGGGAGCGGCCCAGACCTCTTCGCCGGAAGTCGCGTTGTCGAGGCAGACCGGCCAGCCGGCCGGCTCCTGCGTGCCGCCCGCGCGCAGCGCATGCACGACGCCGGCGCCCGAGGCGACGAGGATCTCCGAGAGCCCATCGCCGTCGACGTCGGCCGCCACCGGGCCGTCGTGGATCGGACCATCGAGGACGACCGGCCATCCCGGCAGCTCTCCGCCCGTGGGGTCGAAGGCGTGCACTTCACCGCTCTCGAGCGCGACCACGAGCTCGGTGCGTCCGTCGCCGCCCAGATCGCTCGCGAGCGGAGCGCCCGCAGGCGCGGAGGGGAGCGTCTTGGGCCAACCGGCGACGCGCCGCAAGATCGACGGCAGCTCGCGCGGGGTGGCAGAGGCGGAGCTCCCACCGATCAGTCCGCGGATCGTCCCTCCGACCGCGAGGTGAGGAAGCGTGGCTAGGGATCGGCCCGAGCGCGCGTCGTAGAGGTGGACGCCGTCGGGTCGATCGACCAGGCCGAAGGGCTGCTCGGGATCGACGACTCGATCGATCGGCACCGGCACATCGAGAGGAAGGGTGAAGCGAGCCGCCTCGGCGGACGACGTCGACAACGCCAGACCGGCCGTCAATGCCAGGACCAAAGGCGCGAGCCCTCGAGCTGTGATCGAGCGGCATGCGTTCATCACGATCGGAGCCTGCTCTCCATGCGCCTCCGCGGGGCAGCATATCACGCGCCGCGCGCGCCGCTCCTCCAGCTTGAAGATCGGGCGATGGGAGGGCACTATGAAGCGCATCCTGCCGAGGGTGGAAGGAGCTCCCATGATTCGGTCCCTGGCGCCGGGCCTTCTGCCGCTGCTGTTGCTTTTGCTCGCCGCCTGCGGCGACGACTCCACCAAGCCAAAGGTCGACGGCCGGCGCGCCTTCTTCGGCGTCGCGGTCAATCGGCGCGGCGGGGAGCCGCTTCTCGCCGAGGCCTACGCCGAGCTCGCGCAGGGCGGCTTTCAGCTTTCCTCCGCCGCCGCGTCCTGGGGCGAGATCGAGCAGCGAAACGGTGCCCAAGACTGGTCGGTGCTCGATCGACACTTCTTTCCGGCGTATGAGGACTCGATCCCGCTCTCGATCACCATCCTCCTCATCGACAACCAGGCGGTCGGCCCCTTGCCCGATGACCTGGGACCGATCTGGCTCGACGATCCCTTCTTTCGACTTCGCTTCTGCCGCTTCGCGCAGCAGGTGGTGACGCGCCGTCCGGACTTGGTCCGTTATCTCTGGATCGGGCGCGAGGTCGACGCTTACTTCGCCAACAACGTGCTCGAGGTCGAGCCCTTCATCGAGCTGGTCAACGCGTGCCAGGACTCCCTGCGCCGCGTCGCGCCGTTGGTCGAGGTCGGAACCACCGTGTCGTACGGGGAAGCTGAGGAAGCGGGCCGTCTCGCGCTCTGCGATCAGCTCGCGCCCGCCGGCACCGTCCTCGGCCTCTCGGTCTACGGACGCGACGCGAGCTACGAGCAGACGATGAGCGCCAACGCCACCGCCGATCGCCTGCGCGCGGCGCTCGATCGCTACTCTTCCCGGCCGGTGATCGTGACCGAGATCGCCTACCCCTTCGAGTCGAGCAACCCCGGAGAGCAGGATCGCTTCGTCGGGCGCTTGGTCGAGGTGCTGGGCGCTCCGCCCAACAACCTTCGCGGCG
>CAZZAH010000029.1:0-5086 GCA_964652115.1 uncultured bacterium
GAATAGGTGGACACAGGCATGCCCGAATTGAAGGGGAAGAAGGGGGTCAAGGTGACGGCGCCAGCGAGGAACGTTCGGAGCGCGTCGAATGGACGCGTGCACATCCCGGACGGCGATCTGCTCGCGATTCACCGCAACATGCTCGTCACGCGCCGGCTGGACGAGAAGATGATGATTCTCCTGAAGCAGGGGAAGAGCTTCTTCCACATCGGCGCGTCGGGACATGAAGCGGCGCAGGTGGCGGCGGCCTTCTCTCTGCGCCCCGGCATCGACTGGTCCTATCCGTACTACCGCGACCTCGCCTTCTGCGTGCAGCTCGGCATGACACCGCTCGAGGTGATGCTCTGCTTCCTCTCGAAGGCGGGCGATCCCAACTCGGGCGGGCGACAGATGCCGGCGCACTACGGCCACAAGGGGCTCCGCATTGTTTCGCAGTCGAGCCCGACCGGCACGCAGTACTTGCAGGCGGTCGGCACCGCGCTCGCGATCAAGAAGGAGCGGAGCGACGAGGTCGCCTACGTCTCCTCGGGCGAAGGCACGACGAGCCAGGGCGACTTCCACGAGGCGATCAACTGGTCGGCGCGCGAGAAGCTGCCGGTGATCTTCCACATCGAGGACAACAAGTACGCCATCTCCGTCCCGATCCATCAGCAGACCGCGGGCGGCTCGGTCTATCAGATGGTGAGCGGTTACTCGGGGCTCCATCGCGAGGAGTTCGACGGCACGGACCTCTTCGCTTCGTATGCGGCGTGGAAGGCGGCGGTCGATCGCGCGCGCGCGGGTCAGGGCCCGACGGTGCTGGTGGCCGACTGCGTGCGCCTCTTGCCGCACTCCTCCTCCGACAATCAGGCGAAGTACCGGAAGGCGGAGGAGCTCGAGGCCGACAAGCAACGCGATCCGATTCCGCGTCTCGAGGAAGAGCTGGTCACGCGCGGCCTGGTCACGCGCGAGGAGCTCGAGGAGCTGCGCGAGGCGGTGAAGGACGAGATCGACCAGGCGGCGGATGAAGCCGAGGCGCGTCCTTATCCCGATGGCTCGACCGCGATCCATCACGTCTACTCGACCTTGAGCTACGAGCCGCCGGCCGGCGCGACGACGACGCCGCCGGAGGCGGGACAGAACTGCGTCTTGGTCGACGCGATCAATCATGCCTTGCACGAGGAGATGGAGCGGAATCCGCGCATCGTCGTCTACGGCGAGGACATCGAGGACAAGAAGGGCGGGGTCTTCACCGCCACGACCGGGCTCTCGATCAAGTTCGGAACGGAGCGCGTCTTTAACTCGCCGCTGGCGGAGTCTTCGATCATCGGCACCGCGATCGGCATGGCGATCAAGGGATGGAAGCCGGTGGTCGAGATCCAGTTCGGCGACTACGTCTGGACCGCGATGATGCAGATCCGCGACGAGCTCTGCACCATGCGCTACCGGAGCGACGGCAACTGGACCTGTCCATTGGTGGTGCGCATTCCGGTCGGCGGCTACATCCACGGGGCGCTCTATCACTCGCAGAACATCGAGGCGACCTTCGCGCACTTCCCTGGTCTCTACGTGGCGTATCCGTCGAACGCGGCCGACGCGAAGGGGCTCTTGAAGGCGGCGATTCGCGGCGACGATCCTTACCTCTTCCTCGAGCAGAAGGGGCTCTACCGCCAATCGCACTCGACCTCGCCGGAGCCGGGGCCGGACTTCCTTCTGCCCTGGGGCGTGGCGCGGATCGCGCGGCCCGGCGACGACCTCACCATCGTGACCTACGGTGCCTTGGTGAAGAAGTCGCTCGACGCCGCGGCCAAGATGGAGGAGCGCGGCGTTTCGGTCGAGGTGATCGACATCCGCACCATGGTCCCGTTCGACCTGGACACGGTGGTCAAGAGCGTGAAGAAGACCGGCCGCGTCTTGGTCGCGCACGAGGATGTGGTCTTCGGCGGATTCGGCGCGGAGATCGCGGCCCAGATCTCGGACGCGGCCTTCGAGCACCTCGACGCGCCGGTCCGGCGAATGGGCGGCGCGCCCTCACCGATTCCGTACAACTGGTTTTTGGAGGCGAACGTTCTTCCTCAGGACCACCACGTACTCGCGGCGGTCGAGGAGTTGGCGAACTACTGACGGACCCCGCGGGCGGGCGCGCGGACGCGACGCCCGCACTTTCACGCGGCAGGGAAGGGAACATGAAAGTCGAAATGGTCATGCCCCAGATGGGGGAGTCGATCGCCGAGGGAACGATCCTGAAGTGGGTCAAGAAGGTCGGCGACGTGGTGAAGAAGGACGAGAACATCCTCGAGATCTCGACCGACAAGGTCGACTCGGAGATCCCCGCTCCCGCCGCGGGGCGCATCGTCGAGCTCAAGGCGAACGAGGGCGACACCGTGCCGGTGGGGCAGGTGATCGCGGTGATCGAAACCGCGGCGGTGGGAGAGGTGCCCGCGCCGCAGCCGGCGGCTCAGCCCATCCCCGCCGGCAATGGAGGCGCGAGCGCGACGCAGGCGGCTCCCGCGCCGCAGCCAGCACCGCAGCCCACGCCGCAACCCTCCGCGCCGTCAGCGCCGCAGGCCGCTCCGAGCGCCCCGCAAGCCGCGACCGCGCCAAGCAGCATCGCACCTCCTTCGACTCCCGGCGCGCCGGTTCCGCGCGAGTTCGGCGGCAAGTTCTTCTCGCCGCTCGTCCGTTCGATCGCGCGTCATGAAGGCATCTCGGTCGAAGAGCTCGCCGGCATCGGTGGCAGCGGCCGCAGCGGACGCGTGACCAAGGACGATCTCCTGCGTCATGTCGAGGGACGCCGCGGCATGGCGGTCGGTGTGGTCGGAACGCAGGCCGGTTTGCCCGCGGCCGGTCCGGTCGTTGCGCAGCCGTTGCCCTATTCGCCGCAAGCACCGGCGCGTCCGGCGAGCGCGCCGGCTCCTGCCGCCGCGAGTCATGCGGCTGGAGCAAGCGCGATGAAGTCCCCCTTCGGCGCCGACACCTATCCGAAGTTCACGCCGAGCGAATCGCGCGAGACGCCCGAGGGCCGCGTCGACGTCGTTCCGATGGACAACATGCGGCAGAAGATCGCCGAGCACATGGTGCGCTCGAAGCAGACCTCACCGCACGTCGCCTCGGTGACCGAGGTCGACATGACCCCCATCGTTCGTCATCGCGAAGCATGGAAGGGCGAATTCCAGGCGAAGTACGGCGTGGCGCTCACCTACACGAGCTACATCCTTCAGGCGACGATCAAGGCGCTGCAGGACTACCCGATGATGAACGCGTCGGTCGACGGCACCACCGTCTTGGTCAAGCGCTTCATCAACCTCGGCGTGGCGGTGGCGCTCGAGAACGGCCTCATCGTGCCGGTGATCAAGCATGCGGAGGAGAAGAACTTCTTAGGCCTGACGCGTGCGCTGAGCGATCTCTCGACCCGCGCGCGCTCGAAGCAGCTCAAGCCGGACGACATCTCGGGCGGTACGTTCACCGTCACGAACATGGGGAGCTTCGGCAACCTCTTCGGCATCCCGATCATCAATCAGCCGCAGGTCGGTATCCTCGGCGTCGGCGCGATCGTGAAGCGTCCGGTCGTGATCGACGAGATGATCGCCATCCGCGACATCATGTACCTGTCGCTTTCCTATGATCACCGCACGGTCGACGGCGCGCTCGGCGGGCTCTTCATCCAACGCGTGCGCCAGTACCTGGAGAGCGGTGAGCTAATCGGGAGCCTGTGATGAAGCGCCGGAGTGAAGGCCTGCTCGATGGAGCGCTAGTCGACGGCAGCTTGCCCGATGTGAGCGAATCGCGCCGGCCGGAGTGGCTCAAGGTGCGCTTGCCGGAAGCGGGCGGCTACGGCACCACGCGCAGCATCGTGAAAGGACAGCAGCTCCACACCGTCTGCGAGAGCGCGCGCTGTCCGAACATCGGCGAGTGCTGGTCCGCCGGCACCGCCACCGTGATGATCCTGGGCGAAGTCTGCACGCGCTCCTGCGGCTTTTGCGCGGTCAAGACCGGACGACCTCCGGTGCTCGACTTAGAAGAGCCGGAGCGCGTGGCCGAGGCGATCGCGACCATGGACCTGGTGCACGTCGTCATCACCTCGGTCGATCGCGATGAGCTGGCTGACGGCGGCGCGTCGATCTGGGCGGCCACCATCACGGCGCTGCGTCGTCGCGCTCCCGCCACCCGCATCGAGGTCTTGACCCCCGACTTCAAGGGCGACCTTCGCGCGCTCGACCTCGTGCTCGCGGCCAAGCCCGACATCTTCGCGCACAACATCGAGACGGTGGAGCGACTGCATGCTGAGGTGCGCCCGCAGGCGAAATACCAGCGAAGCCTCGACGTCCTCGCTCACGCGAAGTCGCGCGGAGCGATCACCAAGTCGAGCGTGATGCTCGGCCTGGGCGAAACCGAAGCCGAGGTCGAAGCGGTGCTGACCGATCTTCGCGCGCACGGCTGCGATCTCCTCACCTTGGGGCAGTACCTTCGGCCGACGAAGGAGCATCTGCCGGTGCGCCGCTTCGTTCATCCGGATGAGTTCGCACGCTTGGCCGAGTTCGCGCGCGAGGCCGGCTTTCGTCAGGTGGAGAGCGGTCCGCTCGTGCGGAGCTCCTATCACGCGGAGCGCGCGGCGCGGCATCTGCCGGAGACGGCGCCGCTTCGTCCGGACCTCGGCGACGGCAGCGCGCGGGCCGCTCGTTCGGCGCCAACCTTCCCGGTCTAAAAAAACTTTCGCCGAACATATTTTCGGTTGACCGTCCGAACACGCGTTCGGTACATTGCGGCCGTCGTCAAGAGGCCCGGACGAGAACAGGAACCCCCCCTGCGTTCGACCTGAGGACGACACTTTCCATCTCCCATGGAAAGGCAGCCGAAGCAAGTAGGGTGGAGTGGTTGCGGATCCTGTGCGGCAGCACATGAGCCTCACCCCCTCAACGCAACCCTCCACCCGCCCCCTTTTTTTCGGGGGCAGCAGGCCCTCGAGGGCAGCAGGACGGATCGCTGGGAGCGATCGAATGGGTGACGGATCGGCTGGTCCGGTGCCAGCAGCCGCAGAAAGATTTGGCGCAGAAAGATTTGGCGCAAAAGGATTTGGCTCGGTGCTTCGTCGATGCGCTTGGCGCAA
>CAZZAH010000029.1:5186-6561 GCA_964652115.1 uncultured bacterium
AAAGATTTGGCGCAAAAGGATTTGGCTCGGTGCTTCGTCGATGCGCTTGGCGCAAGCGGACGGATGCCGGGGGCGGAAGAGGAGGGGATCTGTGAAGAAGCTGACGGGCAAGCAGAACGGGATTCTGGAATTCATCCTCGACTCCATCCATCAGAACGGCCGCTTCCCCTCGTATCGGGAGATCGCGGCCGCCTTCGACCTCAACTCGGTCGCGACCGTCGCGCAGCACCTGGACGCGCTGGTCGAGAAGGGATGCCTGGTCCGCGACGGGCGAAAGCTCATGCCTGCGCGCGGCCTCCGGCGTGATCTCGGCATCCCGATCGTGGGACGCGTCGCCGCCGGCGCGCCGATCTCTGCCATCGAGCACGTGGAAGAGCACGTCCACTGGGACGGGTTCGGCGACAGCGACATCTTCGCCATCCGCGTGGTGGGGGAGAGCATGATCGAGGAGGGCATCCTGGATGGCGACCTGGTCATCGTCCGGCCCTCCGAGGTCGCGAAGAACGGGGACCTCGTCGTCGCCTATCTCGGCGAGGATCAAGAGGCGACCGTAAAGCGCTACCGGCGCACCAAGAACAAGGTCGAGCTCCTGCCGGCGAACCCTCTTTTCCGTCCGATCGTGGTGCATCTGCCCGATCGTTGGTTCCGCCTGGCGGGCATCGTGGTCGGGATCGTGCGCCGCGTTTCTTGACGCGCGCGCTGCTATCTAGCGCTCCTGTCTAACGGCGAAGGAGGCATCGATGTCTGAACCTGCTTTGGCCACGAATCCCGCGGCGTCGGGGCAATCGGTCGGACGACTCCCGCGCACGCGGCGTCCCATCCCGCCCATCCTCGAGCTCTCCTGGGAGGAGCTGATGGCGGAGCTCCGCGCGCGGCGCGAGTCTTCCGCGTCGGTTGAAGCTCCGTCCATCGGATCGCTGCCGCGGATTCCCGCGCCGTCTTCTTCCTTCTAGCTTCGCGCTACACCTAAGTCGTCCAGCCACGCGCGAAACCGCGCCTGCAGGATCATGAGGGGTCGTTCCTGAACCATTAGCCCGTGGATGGGCAATCCGACCGCCTGTGCCGGCGCGGGTGTCTGCAACTTCGCATGCATTGGGAACGCCTCGACGAGTCCATCAAGGTGCGCGCCGATTTCACCGGCGGCACCATCCTGCCGGTCGTCTTCCGTCGCGGAGAGCAGCAGGTTCGAATCAAGAGCATCAACACGCGCTGGCAGGACACGAGGGGGCAGGCTCGCCGCTGCTATTTCGCGGTCACTGCCGATTCGGGTGATGTCTACCAGCTCTGCTTCGACACCGGCGACCTGACCTGGAAGCTCGAGTACGTGATGTACGAAGGTTGAGCGAAACGCCGCCGCCGCGTCGCGCGTCCCAGT
>CAZZAH010000029.1:6661-17826 GCA_964652115.1 uncultured bacterium
TCTTGGAAGCAGGGCCTCTTGGAAGCAGGGCCTCTTGGAGGCGGGCCTTCTCCGCCGCCGGCTCTTCTCGGTATACTGGCGTCCAGCCGAACGACGAGTACAGGCGAGGTCACCACAGCCACACGGAGACGGACGCACCCTTGCACGACCCCGAGCGGAAGAAGCCCAACCACTACGCCCCCTACAAGAGCCAGGTCGCGGCCGTCCTCAAGCGCCACATCTCGACCGACGAGCTACGGGAGTTTCATCGCCTGAGCCCGGCGCGCCACTTCGCGGTGGTCGCGCGCCACGTGGCGCTGACGCTGCTGACCGCGGCGCTGATCTGGAGATTTCCCCAGCCGTGGATCTGGATCCCGCTGGCGTTCCTGCAGGGCTTCCACATCCTCGGCTTCATCATCCTGCTGCACGAGCATGTGCACGATGCCATCTTCGCGAGTCCGCATCCGCGGTTGATGCGCGCGCTTGGCCTCCTCTACGGCTTCCCGAGCGCGATCTCGGCCACGCAGTTCGAGCGCTGGCACCTCGATCATCACGCCGAGCTCGGCAGCTCGACCAGCGATCCCAAGCGCGCCTACCTCACGCCGAAGATCGTGGCCCGCTGGTACAAGGTGCTCTACCTCACGCCCGCCCTCTTCATCATCTACTCGATCGCGGCGGCGAAGGAGGCGAGGACCTACCCGATCCGGCTGCAGCGGAGGATTCAGCTCGAGCGGCTGGGGAACATCGCGCTTCATCTCGCGATCTTCGCCGCGATCTGGCGGCTGGCCGGGCCGGCGATCGCGCTCCGAGTGCACATCGTGCCGCTCTTCTTCTTCTTTCCGGTCGCCTTCATGCTCAATCGACTGGGGCAGCACTACGACATCGATCCGCGCGATCCGCTCAAGTGGAGTACGCTGATCAATCCGTCGCCCGGCTGGAATTTCCTGATGCTCTGGTCGAACCTTCACCTCGAGCATCACTACTACCCGCGCGTTCCGTTCTACAAGCTGGCCGCGCTCAATCGGAGGCTCCAGCCGATGTACCGCGAGCATGGGGTGGAGCCGCGCAACTATCGAACGATCCTCTACGAGTGGTTCGTCAAGAACCGCGTCCCGCACACCAACTGGTTCGAAGGGCCGCTCGACCGCGCGGAGCCGCCGAAGAGCGTGTCGGCCTGAGCGTCGCGCTTCGTTCCTGAAGCGAGAGCCGCTTCACTCGGTCAGCGTGAGCGTCGTCTGGCCGACCACCGCCGATTGCTCGACCGCGCCGAGATCGCGCACCCGAACCAGGAGCGAGTATGCCCCCGGCTCCAGCCCGGCGGGTAGCTCGAAGCGCCGGACGACCTTGAGCAGAGGATGGTCGCCGGTCTGGTACTCCTCGGACGGGAGCTTCACCGCGTAGTAGTTCCGACCCGGGACGAGAGGCTCGCCGTTCGGCAGGCGACCGAGCCGGCCCATGCGCCAGTCATCGAGCTCCGCCGCGTCGCCGCCCGCGCCGGCGCGCTCGGCCCATGCGGCGTTGACCCCCTGCGCGTACCGAAGCGGCACCACCGCATACTCCGCCTCGATCCGCACCCGGCCCGCATCATCTCGCGCGAGGTTGTAGACCTCGAAGAGGAGATCGAAGCTCTGCCCGCGAACGAAGCTCCCGATCGGATCGGCGAGATAGGCGATGCCGCGTCGTTCGAACGGATAGGCGGGGCTCGTCCGATCCGGGTGCGCGAGCTCGAGGTCGCTCAAGCAGAGCTCGTCGCCGCCTAGATTCCGCGCCACGAAGGGGAGAGGCCGAAGCGCGCGCTCGCGGCCGCCCGATCGGCTTCGGAGCGCCAAGGTGTAGCGACCAGGATCGAGCTTGAGCGCGCGACCCCAGATCTGCGCGTGCGCGCCGCTCGCGAGTTGCAGTGCGCCGGGCACGCTGATCGTGTCCTTCGCCACCAGCTCCTCGTGCTGGTCATAGACCTGGTAGGAGAGACGAACGTGGTCGAGGTCATTGCCGTCCAAACGTCGCGCCAGCCGCGCCCACTCGAGGTCGACCCGCGTCCGTCCGGAATCGCCGAGCGAGGAGATGGCGCGGAGATAGACGAGCGGCTCCTCGTCCTTCTTCAGGAGCTCGGGCAAGGTGCGCAAGCTCTCGGCCAAGGAAGTGCTTCGCTTCTGGCTCGCGGCGGAGAGGCGCCAGTCGCCGCGCATGCTGTGATCCTCGAACTGGAAGAGCACGTCCTTGCCGGCGATGCGGTAGAGCACCCGTCGCGTCGGCAGGCGTTCCCAGACCGGACGAAACCAGGTCGGGTCGACCGACTGCGCGGGGCGCGTCGCGACCATGTCGGCCGATCCCTGCTCGAACGCATCGGTCAACACGCTGCGCGGAAGACCATAGCGGACAACGAGCGCGCCCGGCTCCGTCTCCCACCCGCGGCGCTCCGGCGTGCCGTAGAGCAGATCGGCGCGGACGAGATTGGCCCAGTGCTCGAGCTCCGCCTCGTTCTCCACCGTTGCGGGATCGGGATCGGTTCGCGGGCCGCCCTCGCCCGAGAGGAAGAGCGGCCAGTCGGGCGTCGTCTCGAGCTCCTCGATCGCGTGTCGAAAGGAGAGATCGGCCTCGCCCGCGTTACCGGCGGCGAGAGCGTAGAGCCCATCCTGCAGCAACGCGTCTAAGTCGTCGGGATCGGCGCGCAGCACCGTGCGGGTGGCGCTGCGCGCGATCTCCGCCTTCTTGAGGCCATCGCCACGGCGTCGTCCGGAGGAGAGGAAGGTCGCGCGCGCGAAGAGGAGCAGCGACTCTCGCGGCAGGTCGCGCCCTGCGGCGAAGCAGGGATAGAAGACCGACGCCGCCTGCTCTGCGCGAGCCGGATCGGTCTCGGCCCGCGCGTTCCTCAGGATGACCTCGGCCAGCAGCGTTCTTGCCTCGGTGTCGAGCTTAGGCTCGGCCTTGAGCTCGAGCACCCGCTCGAGCTCTTCGATCGCATAGGCTTCGAAGTCGGCTTCGAGATAGAGGCGCGCCAGCTCGACGTGGCGCGCCGCCTCCTTGGGACGGCGGCGCACCTGCGCTTCGAGGAGCGCGATCCGCGCGCGCCTCGCCTCGATCTCTTCGTGCGTCGGCATCGGGGGCGGCACCCGACGCGCCGGCGGCTCGTCTCCGCGTGAGATCCCGATCGACGCGATCTCGAGCAGGACGAGGAAGAGCAGCGTGCGGATCGCGAAGGCGCGCGCGATCACTCGCATCGCGTCCTACCGCAGCACCAGGATTCGAAGCGGCTTCCCCGATTCCGGTCGGGCGAAGTAGACGCCGGTCGGCACCGGACGCGCATCGTCATCGCGCGTGTCCCAGAGGAGGGGCGTCATGCCTTCTCCTTCCAGGCGGCGGACGCGCCGGCCCGCGAGATCGACCAGCGTGACCCGATGCGGGCCCGCGTTCGGCGGCTGGAACACGACGCGTGTGCGACCCGGATTGGGGATCGCGCTCCACGCGAGGTCGACCGGTTCCCATCGCGCGCGCAACGGTCCGGCGAACTCCGAGCCGCCCGACTCGTCGAGCGCTTCGAGGTAGTAATTGATCCACTCTCCGGCGGGCGCGCCGCGGTCGAGATAGCGCCAAGTCCCGTTGTGCTCCGACTCGAGCGGCACCTCCGTCAAGAGGAGGGCGCGTGGGCTCGGCGTGTCGGAGGAGGCGTCTTCACCATCGCGCCACACGCGGAAGCGGGTCGCGCCTCGTTCGGCCGGAACGCCCCACGAAAGATCGACTCCGTCGGCGGCGGAGCGCGCGTCCCACTCGGTCAGCGCGACCGGCACCGGTCCGCCGCCGTACGCCCAGTCGACGCGCCGCGCGATCACATCCCAGCCCTGCTCGCGGCGAGTGTCGATCCACACCAGCTGGATCACGTTGCCCAAGACCGCGACGCGCGGAGAGAGTCGGCTGCCGTCGTAGGCGTCGGTCAGCTCATAGGCATCGCCGATCGGGGATCCATTCGGGTCGAAGCGCTGCGCCCACACGCGCGTCATTCCGCCTTGCTGGTCGCTCCAGACCACGATGAATCGCCCGCCCGGCTCCAACGCGACCTGCGGGTACTTGAGGCCGATCGGGTGATGCGAGAGGTTGACGTCGAACTCGAGCACGTCGGCGGTGGGCGACGCCGGCTCCGCGCCGCGCCGCGCAAGGGTCTCCAAGATCTTCAAGCGACCGCGAATGTAGCCGGTCGTCTGCGGTTGCTCCTCGAACACGGTCACGATGCGATCCTCGCCCAGCGCGATGCTCGGATTGAGCTGATCGATCGTGATGCCGTCGGGGGCATGCTGCGCTTCGTTGGCGCCGAGAGGCTCTCCGTTCGGTCCGATCAGCTGTGCCCAAACGTCCCAGCCTCCGCTCCGCCGATCGATCCAGGTCACGATGCCTTCATCAAAGGGGGAGACTGCCACCGACGGGAGCTGTTGCGGTCGCGTGCGCACGCCGCCGGCTTCGTCCGCGGCGTTAACCGGCCCGCCGAGCGGCAAGCCGTCGCGGTTGTAGTTCCGGTAGAAGACGTCGCCGCCGTCGTCGTTCGAGTTGTCGCGCCATGCGATGAAGAAGCTTCCGTCACGCCGCATGGCCGGACGCGCGTCGTACTGCGGAATGCCTTCGGCGTTGTTCGTGAGGACGCTGAAGTTGCCGCCGACGCGCCCGCCCTCGCGGTTGTAGAGCTGACCGTAGAGACGAAGGCGTCCGCCTTCCTGATCGATGGCCCAGGTGACGATGAAGCCGGCCGAGCAGGCGGCCACGCTCGAGGCGAAGTTGTTCAGCGATTCGTCGATTCCGTCGACCGTATCGAATCCGCGGCCGACCGGATCGTTGTTGACCTGAAAGCTCGGCCCGACCGTGTCGCCCGCCGCGTCGAGGAAGCGCGCTTTGATGTTCAGCTGCCCGCTCTCGAGATCGCCGTAGGTCACGACCGCGCCGCCGTCGGGAAAGAGGGCGACGTCGGGATAGACCTGGCTGGCGGAGGCCTTGACCGTGTAGACCTGCGTCTCCGCCCCTTCGGCCGAGCCGGCGCGGCTATGTCGCTGCTGAAAGACCTGCGAGGTAAGGCTGCGGTCGTCGGCCCACACGTGCTCCCAGCCGTTGCCGACCGGGGCGAGCACCGCGTTGACCACCACCGTTCCGAGCGGCGGCTCCGCCAGCACGAGGCTCGCGCTCAAAGGCGAACGATCCGCCGAGAAGAAGCGAGCGAAGGCGCGTTGCCGATTCCCGATTCCGCCGATCCAGGAGAGCGCGAAGGTCCCGTCCTCGAGCGCGGCCAGGTGAGGGAAGAGATCCTCCCCGGGATCGCTCGCCTCGCGGAGGAAGAGATCACTGCCCGACTCCGGCGTGCCGTCGAGGGAGAACCAGTGTCCCCAGAGATCGGCCGTGCCCTCCCGATTGTCGCGCCATGCGATCAGGATGTCGTTCGAGCGCACCAGCACCGCGGGATCGAGCTGCTCCACGCCGAGCGGGGAGTCGGCATTCGCGCGGCGGATCTCCGTCGTCGGCTCGCCGTTCGCGTCGAGCAAGCGGAAGAAGATGTCGTGGTCACGGTCGCCCTGTTCATCCCACACCGCGATCCATCCGCCGTTGGGGAGCGGATTCACGGATGAGTGCGCCTGATCGCGGCTCGACGATTCCGGCGCGATCACGCGGTTCTGCCCCAGTCGCCCGCCCGCGGCATCGAGGAGCTGAAACGAGATGCGGCTCCGATCGGCCGGGCGCCCGGTCCAACTGATCATGCTCACGCCGTTCGTCTGGATCGCGATGCCGACGTCCTCGGTGGTGCTCGAATCTTCCGAGTCGCTCACGCGAAGATCGGACGAGAGGGGATGCCCGTCGTCGCTCGAGAGGATGCGCGCGAAGATATTGCGCGTTCCCAAGCGTTGGTCGACCCAGGCCGCGGCGATCGCGCCGCCGCGCGGTGAGGAGAGTACGAGGCCGCGATGTTGCCGCAGCGTGTTGTCGGAGTTCAGTCGAATCGGCGAGCCGAGCGGCGCGCCGTTGGCGGCGAATCGACGCACCATGATGTCGGTGTGCCCGCGCGCGTTGTCGGACCACCCGATGAGGTAGCCGTCCCCGGCCAAAGGCGCGGCCGCCGGATCGAGGCGATGCTCCTCGCCGCGACGGTCGTCGTTCACGACGTATTCGGTGAAGGGGGCTCGAGTGCTGTGGGCGGCACCGGCCGAGAAGATCGAGGCCAGCCCGAGGAGGAAGGTCGCTCGCACCGGAAGAGCTCGCTTCACGGTGCCGCGACGCCAAGCCAGAAAGCCTTCGCGCATGTGTCTCCCTTCGCCCCCCGGCGGCGAGCGGAGTCTAGCACGAGCCTCCTCAGCGAGTGTCAGGCGATCGAGTCAGGCGAGCTCGCCCGGTTTCCATCCGTAGCGGCCGCTCTTCCAATCGGCGATGACCTGCGCGTGGTCGAAGCAGAGATCGGGGGGAAGAGCATCGAGCGGGAAGAGGCACACCTCGCCCGCGTCGTCGCCCGCGCGCGGCGTGCCGGTCGCCTGGCCGACGAAGACCGCGGTCACGGTGTGGAAGCGCGGATCGCGTCCCGGCGTCGAGTAGGTGTGGAGCTGCTCCACTCGCTCGAGCTTGAGGCCGGTCTCCTCGTCGATCTCGCGGCGCACCGCGTCTTCCAGGCTCTCGCCGATCTCGACGAAGCCGCCGGGGATCGCCCATCCGTAAGGTGGATTGTTGCGCTTGATCAAGAGGACGTGCCCCGGCTTGAGCTCGATCAATCCGTCCGCGGTGACGTAGGGCGTGCGCGCGCGAAAGTAACGCGGCTCGGTTGCGGCGATCGACTCGTCGAGCACCTCGCGGACGGAGAAGACCGCGGTCAGCGGCACGTCGATCGCGGCGAGCTTCTCGCGTCCGCCGCCATCGCGATCGACCAGGCAGAAGCAGCCGAGGACCTCGGCGCCGACCGCGCGCACCGCTTCGATCGCGCGGACGATCGAGCCGGCCGAGGTGACCACGTCGTCGAGCACGAGCACGCGGTCACCGCGTTCGAGATGACCTTCGACCAGTCGCTCGGTGCCGTGCTTCTTCTGCTCGCCGCGGACGAGAAAGCCGCGCAAGGGACGAGCCTCTTCCAAGCTCAGCGCCACCGCCGCGCCGACCAAGGGATCGGCGCCTAAGGTCGGTCCACCGACGCGCGTCGCGCCGAGTCGATACGCTTCCGCGAGGAGGAACTGCGCCGACAGATGCGCGCCGCGCGCGTCGGTCGTGGTCAAGCGCAGGTCGAGGTAGAAGTCGCTCTCCGCGCCCGAGGAGAGGATGAAGTGTCCTCGCTTGAGCGAGAGCTCGCGGATCAAGGCCAAGAGCATCGAGCGATCACGCGCCGAGGGCGCACCGGTCCAAGCTTTGTTCTCCATGGGCGCGCACTCTAGAGGCGACTCAAGGAATGGTCAATCGCGCCCAAAAAACGCGAGCCCCCGCGGCGACGCAGCACCGCGGGGACTCGAAGGGCGAAGGAACGGCCGACCGGCAGGAGGCTAAGCGGGATGTAAGGCCGGCCGTTCCGCGATCGAAATCAATCGCCGCCTTGCGGGTTGTCGTCCTTCTCCTTGCCCGGGCCGGGGCTCGTGGTGCCACCGCGCGGACCGCTGGCCGTGCCGCCGCCCTGGCCTTCAGCGTCAGGGTCTTGCGAGACCGGGTTCGAGGTCTGGTAGAGCCCGACCTTGAAGGCGGAGGAGGGCGGGCTCTCGTTATCGCTCTGATCCACCGCGCTCACGCGAAGGAAGACCTCGCTCAGCGGCTCGCCGTCGAGACCCACGCTGTTCCGTGCCGCGTAGCGATTGGTGGTCAGCAGGTGATCCGGGTTGGCCAAGCGATAGGAGGCATCGACGCCGGGCTCGAGGACATACACCCGATACCCCGCGAGGTCAGACTCCCCGTTCGGGGTCCAGGTGACGGAGAAACCGGCTTCAGTCGCCTTGGCGACCGACATCCCCACGGGGGAGATCGGCGGAGCTTCGTCCGGCGGCGGCACAATCGGCGCCTGCGTGTTGTCCTTGCTGCCGCAACCCACCGCAAGGAGCAGCAGGCCGGCCAGACCGGCGAGATGCCGGCCCTGAGTTCTCTGGTGGCGAGTCATGGATTTCGTTCCTCCCTTGAGCAATGTGGAAGTGGGTGCTGCAGGAGATCGGGCAAGCCACGTACCGTCGACCGAGCTCTTCACGCCGCGGTGGAGGCGTCGGGCGTAACCGGCTGCGGCGTGGCGGCGTCGGCCTGCCGGCGAATTCGCGAGGCGCGCCTTCGGGGCGGTTCGCGCAGGGTCCCGCGCGGCACTCTGCATCGCGGGAGGGACGATCTTGCATCCGGCACGTGATTGGCCGGACGGGATGGCTGAGCTTGGCCGCGTTGACGGGTCGAAAGAACCACTGCTAGAGTCCGGCCCAGTCGCTTGTCCGTAAGCCGTTCAGGCGACAACTGGCCCTTCCCGTCTCTCGCGGGAATGCTCCTGGCCCTCTGGGAGACCGAGCTCAATGGAAACCGCCTGGCTGGAGTTCGAAAAGCCGATCGTCGAACTGGAGCGGAAGATCGAGGATCTCCGCGCATTCGCGGACAAGGAGCAGCTCGAATTCAGCGACGAGCTCAAGACGCTCGAGGCCAAGGCGGACAAGCTCAGGAGCGAGATCTACTCCAGCCTCACCGCCTGGCAGCGCGTGCAGTTGGCGCGGCATCCGCGGCGGCCTTACACCCTCGACTACATCAACGCGCTCTTCACCGAGTTCCAGGAGCTCCACGGGGATCGCCTCTTCGCCGAGGACAAGGCGATCGTCTGCGGGCTCGCTCGCTTCGAAGGCCGACCGGTCGTGATCATCGGACATCAGAAGGGGCGGAACACGAAGGAGAACCTCTCGCGAAACTTCGGCATGCCGCATCCCGAGGGCTATCGCAAGGCGCTTCGAATGATGAAGCTGGCGGAGAAGTTCGGCGCGCCGATCGTGACCTTCGTCGATACGCCGGGCGCGTTCCCCGGCATCGGCGCGGAGGAGCGCGGACAGGCCGAGGCGATCGCGCGAAACCTCTTCGAGATGTCGCGGCTGCGCGTTCCGATGCTCACCCTCGTGATCGGCGAGGGCGGCTCGGGCGGGGCGCTCGCGATCGCGGTCGGCGACCGCATCCTCATGCTCGAGAACTCGATCTATTCCGTCATCTCGCCCGAAGGCTGCGCCGCGATTCTGTGGAAGGATCGAGCGAAGGCGCCGGAAGCGGCCGAGGCGCTCAAGGTCACGGCCCCGGAGCTCTTCGCGCTCAAGATCATCGACCGTGTCGTGCCTGAGC
Source organism: uncultured bacterium (assembly GCA_964652115.1). Taxonomy (GTDB): domain Bacteria; phylum Eisenbacteria; class RBG-16-71-46; order CAIMUX01; family CAIMUX01; genus JADJQY01. Next base: position 15,923 of record CAZZAH010000029.1, read on the forward strand.
CGCTGGGTGGAGCGCATCGCGACCCGGCGCAGATGGCGGAAGGCTTGCGGGTCGAGATCCGCGAGAACCTAGACGTCCTGGTGCGCATCCCGACCGAGGCGCTGTTGGAAGAACGCCTGGCGAAGTATCTCCGCATGGGCGTCTTCGCCGAAGCCGACTAAGCGCTCGACGTGGCCTTCTCCCGGCTCCGCGAAGGGCTCAACTGGCGGCTGCTCGTCCTGCTTCTGCTCGTCCTCTACTTCATCCAGATCGACAACGTGATGAAGGTCAGGCCGGACCACGCATTTCTTTCGCTCCTGATCGTGGCGCTGGTGCTCGGCAATGCGAAGCGCTTCCTGATCGACTGGAGCCCCTTCATCGCGCTCTGGGTCGCGTACGACTTCATGCGCGGGATCGTCGACGATCTCGCGGGGAAGATTCACATCTTGGGGCCGTATCTCCTCGAGCACCGGCTCTTCGCCGGTCTCTTCGGCGGGCAGATCCCGAACTTCGCCTGGGTGGCGACGCAGCAGGCGCATGCGCACGACGGGTGGAAGCGCGCGCTCGACTCGTTCACCTCGGGTCTTTACGCCATGCACATGGCGATGCCGATCCTGCTCGCGTGGATCTTCTGGAACACGCTTCGCGATCGCCGGATGTTCTATCGCTTCATGACGTCGTTCTCGATCGTGACCTGGATGAGCTTCGCCACCTACTTCGTCTTTCCGGCGGCGCCGCCGTGGTACGTGAAGGACTTCGGATTCATTCAGCCCGAGCCTTCCTTCAAGGGGGCGGGCGCGGGCAACCTGGTGGCGGCCGATCGATGGATCGGGATCCCGCTCTTCGAGTCGGTCTACAAGCACCTCAATCCGAACAAATTCGCGGCGATCCCGTCGCTGCATAGCGCCTTTCCGCTGATCATCTTCATCTTCTGTCTGAAGCGATTCGGGCGGCGCGCGTGGCCGGTGGCCCTCTATCCTCTCGGGGTGTGGTTCTCCGCCGTCTACCTCGATCACCATTACCTGATCGACATCCTGCTCGCCTGGATCTACGTCGCGGCCGGCGTGCTCCTGGGTGAGCTGGTGGTGTTCCCCTTCCTTTCGTCACGGCGTGCGCTGCGCGGCATGTTGGCCGAGGTCGCGAGCGCGAGCCCGCGAGCCGCACGCGCGGAGCTCGCGCGTCCGGCGCTCACCGGCGAGACGGCGACTCGAGGGTGACGCTTCCCGTCGCCATCACCGGCGTCGGGGTCGTCTCTCCCTACGGCATCGGTTGGCCCGCCTTCCGTGACGGCGTGCTCCGAGGAGAGAGCCGCACCTCGCGGGTGAGTCTCTTCGATCCGGAGGACCTGCCCTGCTCGGTCGTGGCCGAGGTCCCTGACTTCCGCGTGGAAGAGCATCTGTCGCGCGCCGATCTCGCGCGCTTGCCTCGCTTGGTGCCCATTGCGCGATTGGCCGCGCGGGAAGCGATCGCCGACGCGGGTCTCGACCTCGCGTCCGCCGAATCGCGCCGCGAGATCGACGTCGTGATCGGGAGCGCGGGCGGCGGAATCGAGGTGGCCGAGCGCGAGTACCGGCGCTACTTCGCGGGCGACGTGCGGCGCACGAGCCCCTACGCCATCGCCTCGTCGATCGTCGGCATGCTGGCGTCGGAGATCTGCCTCGACCTTGGCTTGACCGGAAGAAGCCACGTGCTCTCGAACGGCTGCACCAGCGCGGCCGACGCGATGGGTTACGCGATCGATCTCGTGCGCTCGGGTCGCTCGCGTCGCGTGCTGACCGGGGGCGCGGACGCGTGCATCACGCCGGGCATCCTCGCCGGTTACGCGCGCATGGGGGTGATCCCCACGATCTGGAACGACCGGCCGAGCGAGGCGTCACGTCCCTTCGCGCAGGATCGCGACGGCTTCGTGCTCGGAGAGGGTGCGT
>CAZZAH010000030.1:0-13462 GCA_964652115.1 uncultured bacterium
CGACCGCGTCGGCGGGCGCGCTGAGAAGAGGCTACGCCTGCCCTGCGCCGGCGTACAGCCCGGCGCGATGGACCTCCATGTACCCCTCCGGCCGCGCCAGCGGCGTGAAGCCGAACTTCCGGTAGAGCCCGTGCGCATCGCGCGTGATGAGGACGAAGCGCCGCAGCCCCTGCAAGTCCGGATGCGCGGTCACGACCTCCATCATCCAGACGGCCAGCCCGTGACCGCGGTGCTCCTCCAGCACGTAGACGTCGCAGAGATAGGCGAAGGTCGTGCGATCGGTGATGACCCTCGCGTAGCCGACCTGCTCCTGGCCGCGATAGAGCCCGAAGCAGAGCGAGTGCTCAGCCGCGCGCTCGACCAGCGCGCGCGAGATGCCGGGCGACCAGTAGGAGCGCGTGAGTTAGGCATGGACGGCGCCTAGGTCTAGCCGCCCGGGATCGGTCGAGATCTCGTAGTCGCCTCGCCGGGCTTCAATCGCGGACCTCTCCATCGCGCGCTCCTTTCGGTTGGACGGCTCGCGCGAGTCTAGCGGATGGCGCCCGCTCTCGCCGTGCGGGGGATCTGGCCCAACGCCGCGAGGGCGAGACGTGCTCACATGCCCGGTCCGGCGATGTGGGGCGGGCGCATCGCCGCGGAGACCGATCTGGGCACGTCGCCGCTTCCTTTCACGCCGACCCCGCACGCATCAAGATCGACCGCCTTTGAGCCGAAATTGAAGGTGCGCCGAGCCTCCTCCCCGCGGGTCCCGGCTTGCTCGGCGACGAGGCGTGGAGGCTTCCTCATGAAAGGGATCATCTTCAATCTGCTCGATCAGTTCGTCTGCGAGGGCTGGGGCGCCGAGATCTACGAGCGGGTGCTCGAGAGCGCCGAGCTTAAGACGAGCGAGCCGTTCGTAGGACCGGGCACCTATCCTGATGCCGACCTCGACGAGATCGTGAAGCGAACGGCAGCGATCCTCGGGCTGCCGGTGCCCAACGCGCTTCGTTCCTTCGGTCGCTTCGCCTTCCCTCGACTCGCGGTGCGCTTTCCGCGGTTTATTCAAGGCCACGAGACGCCGCAGTCCTTCCTGCTCTCGATCGACAAGATCCACCACGTCGAGGTCAGGAAGCTCTACCCCAAGGCGATCACGCCGACCTTCTGCTTCGAGCAGGTAGACCAGCACAGATTCCTGCTCCGCTATCGCTCGCATCGGCATCTCTGTCCGCTGGTCGATGGGCTGGTCGCAGGCGTGGCCGAGCACTATCGCGCTTCGATCGAATCGCGCCAAACCGTCTGCGCGAATCATGGCGGGGAGGAGTGCGTCTTCGAGCTGCAGTTCGCGCCGAAGCCGGCGGTCGTTTCATGAGCCGTGACGAAGTCGAGCTCCTGAGGATCCGACTGGCGCGCGCGGAGTCGCGCATCCAGATCCTGGAGCACATGATCGAGGACAACGCGCACGAGATCTTCGTCGCGCACGAGGCCTCGCGGGTGGCAAACCAGTTCCTGACCGGCGTGCAGGACACGCTTCCGGTGAGCCTCCTCGTGCTCCTGCCAGACAACACCATCACCAAGGTCAATCAGTCCACCTGCGAGCTTTCAGGCTACGAGGAGCTTGAGCTCCTCGGCATGAACGCCGAGCGGCTCTTCTCGCCCGATTTCCTCGTCTCGGCGCACGCGAGCCCGAGTGGGTATCACCGCGAAACCACCTGGCGAGCGAAGAGCGGCACGATGGTTCCGGTGCTGATGTCGGTCCGTGCACTCTTCTCCGACAACGGCGTCTGCAGCGGCTACGTCTGCATCGCGGCCGATCTCACGGAGAGGCGACGGCTCGAGCTCCAGCTTCGCCTCGCGCAGAAGCTCGAGTCGATCGGACAGCTCGCGGCCGGGATCGCGCACGAGCTCAACACGCCGATCCAGTTCGTCGGCGACAGCCTCCACTTCATCGCCGAGTGCTACGACGCGGTCTGGCGCCTCAACCAACGCTATCGGGCGCTGCGTCAGGAGACCGACGACGCGAAGCGCGACGAGATCCTGGCCGAGATCGAGCGCGACGAGGAAGATCTGCCCTACTACGAAACGAATGTTCCGCCCGCGATCGAGCGAACGCGGAAGGGGCTCGAGCGGATCACGCACATCGTGCAGGCGATGCGCGAGTTCTCGCACCCTTCGCAGCGGGAGATGATTCCGACCGACATCGGCAAGGCGATCGAAACGGTGCTGGTGGTCGCGCGGAACGAATACAAGTACGTGGCCGAGGTCGAGACCGAGCTCGGGCCCTTGCCCGATGTGACCTGCGTGCCCGACGACATCCATCAGGTGCTGCTCAACCTGATCGTGAATGCCGCCCACGCGATCGCCGACGTGCACGCCGACGGCAACAAGGGCCTGATCAAGATCCGCACCTGGCAAGACGGCGAGGATGCGCTCATCGCGATCACGGACAACGGCTGCGGCATCCCGTCGGAAAATCGTGGGCGCATCTTCGAGCCCTTCTTCACCACCAAGGATCCGGGACGCGGCACGGGACAAGGGCTCGCCATCGTGCATGCGCTCGTGGTCGAAAGGCACAAAGGGACGATCACGATCGAGTCGGAGGTCGGCCGCGGAAGCACCTTCCTGGTTCGGCTGCCGATCGCGGGGCAGGTCGAAGCGAGGGCCGCGGCATGACGCACATTCTCTTCGTCGACGATGAGGCGGAGATCCTGGACGGGCTCCGCAATCGCCTGTGGCGGAAGCGGCGGGATTGGCATCTATCCTTCGCGCTCGGCGGGCAGGCGGCGATCGATCTGGTCGCGCACGAAGAGTTCGACATCGTGATCTGCGATGTGCGGATGCCGTCGATCGACGGGGTCGCGGTGCTCGAGCGCGTGCGGCGCGATCAGCCGACGGCAGTCCGCATCCTTCTCTCCGGCGAAACCGGCGTCAACGTGAGCCGGCACCTTCACGTCGCGCAGCAGATCCTGGGCAAGCCTTGCCCGATCGAGCTGATCGAGGAGACGATCGACCGGGCGCAGCGCGTGCGGGCCGTCATCTCCGACCTGAAGATTCAGCGGCGGGTCGGCGAGCTCATCGTGATCCCTTCGGTGCCGGAGTTGGTGGGCGAATTGGACGACATTCTCTTCAACCCGAATCGTTCTCTGGCCGAGGCGGAGGCGATCATCTCGCGGGATCCGGGGCTCGCCGCGCGCGTGCTTCAGATCGCGAACTCGGGCGCGCTCGGCTCTCGGCGCGTCATCCACTCGATCGAGGATGCCGTGTCGCTCCTGGGCCTCGAGGCGCTGAAGGCAATCGCGATGCTGCACGAGGTACGAAGCTCAGTCCTCACACGCGATCGCGGGGCGCACGATCGCTTGGTGGCGCTGCAGCGCAACTCGCTGGCGGTGGCGCGCATCGCCTCGCGTCTCTTCGAGGACCTGCGGCTCCGGCGCTCCGCGTTCACGGCGGGGCTTCTGCACGATATCGGCACCATGCTGCTCGACCCGACGCTCTCCGACCAGGCCCCTCGCGCGCGCGGGGAGGACGACGATCCGCCGCATCACGCGGTGGGTGCCTATGCGGTGGCGATCTGGGGCCTCCCCTATGCACTGGTCGAGGCGGTGCTCTTTCAGCACGAGCCTTGGCTCGCCACACCGGCGCGCTTCGATCTGCCGGGCGTGATCTATGTCGCCTCCCGCCTCGCGGCGGAGGCCTGGCCTGACCTCCGACCGTGCGCTGCGGAGCGGAAACCGCTCGATCTCGACTTCCTGGAACGCTCGGGCGTCGTGGCGCGCCTCCCCGAATGGCGCGCGATGGCGGAAGAGCTGGCGCTCGAGCAAGGGAGGGCGGCGTGAAGCCCGAAGGCTCCGGTGAGCGTATCTCGGTGCTCTGCGTCGACGACGAGCCCGAGGTGCTCGAGGGACTGAAGCTTCAGCTTCGCCGCGGCTTCACGGTCGAGACCGCGACCGGCGGCGAGGCGGCGCTCAGGAAGATCGAGGAGCACGGCTCCTTCGCGGTCGTGATCTCCGATATGCGCATGCCGGGCATGGATGGCGCAAGCTTCCTCGCGCGCGTGCGCGAGCGGACCCCCGACTCGGTGCGCATCCTCCTGACCGGTCACTCGGATCTGACCGCGGCGATCGCGGCAGTGAATGAAGGGCAGATCTTTCGCTTCCTCACCAAGCCGTGTCCTCCGGCGTCGTTCCTCCGCGTCGTGATCGAGGCGGCCGAGCTCTATCGCCTCCGCGAGATGGAGAAGACGCTGCTCGAGCGCACGCTCAAGGGGAGCGTGCAGGCGCTCTCCGAAGTGCTCGCGCTGGTCAATCCCATCGCGTTCGGACGCGCGACGCGACTGCGCCGCATCGCGGCCGGCATCTGCGACCGCATGGCCCTGACCGAGCGCTGGCCGATCGAGCTGGCGGCGCTCCTCTCGCAGATCGGCTACGTCACCTTGCCCGAAGCGACCGCGACCAAGGTCTACTTTGGACGTGAGCTCGATCCGGAAGAGCAGGCACTGGTGAGCCGCCTGCCCGCGATCGGCTCGCAGATCCTGAGCAACATTCCGCGGCTCGAGCCGGTGCTGGCGATTCTTCGCCGCGAGACGACCGGCCTACCGAACTCGACGGTCAACCTCGGCGTGACCATCCTGGATATCGCGGCCGAGCTCGATGCCTTCGAGACCGCCGGCATGGAGCCCAAGTTCGCGCTGGCGCGGATCCGCGAGAAGCACCCACATGCTAGGCCGGTGCTCGACGCGCTCGAGCGGCTGCTCGAAACCGATCGACTCGACACCGGGCCGCTCGCGATCCCGATCCGCGAGGTACGCCCAGGAATGGTCTTCGCGGAAGACGTGCGCACGCGAGCGGGCCTGGTACTGGTGGCGCGCGGTTTCACCGCAAGCGAGGCGTTCATCGACCGCATGCAGGGCTTCCGCAGCGATCTCGTGGTGGAGCCGGTCCTGGTCTGGGAGCAGAAGCGAAGCGCGGAGGCAGCGTGAAACCGATCGTTCTCTTCGTCGACGACGACACCGACCTGCGGGAGGCGATGGTCTTAGGGCTCTCTCGCGCGCCCTTCGAGGTGCTGACTGCTCCCTCGGCCGAAGCGGCCCTGCGCATCCTGGCGGAGCACGAGATCGCGATCGTCGTGTCGGATGACCGTATGCCCGGCATGCGCGGCGCGGACTTCCTTTGCTTGGTTGCCGAGCAGTACCCGACGGTGGTGACGATGCTGCTGACCGGCTTCGGCGATCTTCAAACCGCGATGCAAGCGATCAACCAGGCAAGGGTGAGCCGCTTTCTCCTGAAGCCGTGCCCAGCGCAGGAGCTGAAACAAATCCTGACCGACGCGCTCCAGCTCAGGAATCTCGCGGCCGCGAGCGCGCGCCTCCTCATCGCGTCGCGGCGCGATCAGGCGGTGCTGCGCGAGCTCGAGGCGCGGCATCCCGGCATCACGCAGGTGGCCAAGACGGACGACGGCGCGTTCGTGATCGATGAGGTGGAGCCTTCGGACCTGCCGCCGGTGATTGCCCCCCGCTCGGTGGACGCGCTGATCGAGGAGATCGATTCGGTGGTGGAGCGGCTTCGCAGGAAGAATGCGGCCTAACGCCGAGCGCCGATTTCCCCCGATACTCTATCCATGACCTGGGGCCAACCCACGCCCGTCCGTCGCGAGCGAACCGCCTCGCGCCCGGCGGTGCTCCTTCTCGCCTTCGCGCTTTTCCTCCCGGGGCTCGCATGCGCGCAGCTCTTGGCTCCCGTGCGCTTCGATCACGGTGACTCGACCGTCATCGCCGGCGTGCGTGAGCAGCTCAAGCAAGGCGAGGCGGCGGAGGCCGACCAACGCGCGCGCCGCTGGATCGGCGAGATGGAGAAGAAGTACGGCCGTGAGAGCCTCGAGGTCGCGGGCGCGATCGCGCTGGTGATCGAAACGAGCTGGTCGACCGGACAGCAGACGGGCGACGAAGCGATGCGCCTGGCGGAGCGGCAACGCGAGATCCGCGCGGCGCTGCTCGGACGCGAGCACGGCGACTACGCGGCGAGCGTCTACACCATCGGCAACCTCTACCTCGCGCGCGGTGACTATGAAACGGCTGACTCGTTGCTCACCCAGAGCCTCGCGCTGCGCGAGAAGGCGCTCGGCGTGGATCATCCGCTGGTCGGCGGCACTCACGCGCGGATGGCCTACATCAAGCGTCTGCGGAATCGATTCGACGAAGCGGTCACGCACGCGCAACGCTCGCTCGAGATCGCGGAGAAGGCGAAGGGCCCGACCTCGGTTGATGTCGGCATCGCGCTCACCTCCCTCGGGAACACCTACATCTCGATGGGACGGTACCCAGACGCGCGAACCACCGCCGAGCGTGGACACACCATCTGGATCGCGAACTATCCGCCCGACTCGCCGCAGGTGGTGAATTCGCTCCACAACCTCTCGTGGATCTCGTACAACCTCGGCGACTACCGGCAAGCGCGTGCCTATGCCGAACCGGCGCTTCGCGTGCGCGAGACGACGCTCAAGGACGACGCGCCGTCCTTGATCAACCTCTTGAGCAACACCGCGGCGGTCGACTACGCGCTCGGCGACTACGACCTCGCGGCCGAACGCTACGAGCGCATGCTCGCCCTCTCGCGCGAGACGCTGGGCGACGACCATCCCGACTTCTTCCAGAGCGAGAACAACGTCGCCACCTTCTACAAGACGCGCGGCGAGCTCGAGAAGGCGCTGCCGCTCCTGCTCGATGTGAAGGAGCGTGGCCGCGCGGTGCTCGGGGAGGACCACCTCGAGTACGCGCACAACTTAGAGGTGCTGGGCGAGCTCTACCTCGACACCGGCGATCTGCCGCGCGCGGAGGAGGTGCTTTCCGAAGCGCTCCGCCTCGATCGAAAGAACCTCGGCGAGGACCATCCCTACGTCGCGGGCTTGCTCGATCTCCTGGCCGAAACGCGAAAGACGATGGGTCACGCCGAAGAGGCGCGCGGGCTGATGGAGCAAGCGCTCAAGATCAAGGAGGCGGCGGCCGGAATGGAGAGCCCGGAGCTCTGCGCCATCCTTTCCGATCTCGCCGGCGCGCAGGCGTTGACGGGAGATCACGCCGGCGCGCGACGCACGCTCGAGCGCAGCCAAGCAATCCAGGAGAAGTCGGTCGGGGTCGAGACCGCGCGGCTTGCGGAAACGCTGATCCTTCTCTCGCGCCTCGATCGCGCGGAGCAGCGCGCCCCGGCCGCGGAGGAGAAGCTCACGCGCGCGCTCGCCATCCGCGAGCGGATCTTCGGAATGGCGAGCCCGCTGGTCGGAAGTGCTGCGGCCGAGCTGGCGCAGCTCCACTTCTCGCTCGGAAATGACGCGGCGGCGCTCGCGGAGGCACTGCGCGCGGAGCGCATCGGGCGCGACCACCTTCGCGTGATGGCGGATGTCTTCAGCGAGGAGGAGCTGCTTCGCTACGCGCCGCTTCGCCCGACCGGCAAGGACGTATTGCTCTCGCTGCTGGCCGAGAACGGAAAGCGGCTTCCGCGTGACGCCGCGCGGCAGGTGTGGGACGAGCTGTTACTCTCGCGCGCGGTCGTGCTCGATGCGTTGGCGGAACGGCAGCGAGCGCTCGCGGCGAGCGCCGACACCAGCATTGCGCGCCTTTCGGATCAGCTTCGTCGAGCGACCGCGAGGCACGCGCATCTCCTCGTGAGCGGCGACACCGAGCAGCCGGGCTTCCATGCCGACATCGAAACGGCGCGAGCGGAGCGCGACGCGGCGCGCCAGGCTCTCGCCGCCGCGAGCCCTGACTTCCGCGATCGTGCGGCGCGCGAATCGGTCGACCTCGCCGCGGTCACCGCGCGTTTGCCGGAGAGCGCGGCCCTCGCCGCCTACTGGGAGTTCGACCGCCTGCCTCGCGGCGCCGAGAGTCCGGCGACGCCGAGCTTCTTGGCACTCGTCCTGCCGGCCGACCATCGCGAGCCGCGCGTCGTGTCGCTCGGCCCAACCGCTGCGATCGATGCCGAGGTCGCGCGTTGGCGAGGGGCGCTGGCGCCGGGATCACGCGCCGAGGACGCGCTGGAATCGGGCCTCGCGCTGCGGCGTCTGGTTTGGGATCCGGTGGAATCGCGCGCGGGCGCATGCCGCCTGCTTCTTCTCGTACCCGATGGTTCGCTTCAGCTCGTGAGCTGGCTCGGTCTGCCGATGTCGAAGGATCGCTATCTCGCCGAAGAAGAACGGATCGTTCATCCCCTCGTGACCGAACGCGATCTGCTGACCGACGCGAGTGAATCGAACGGCGGCCTGTTGGCCCTCGGAGGCATCGACTTCGACGCGGCCGACGCGCCGGCGTCCGGCATGGCAACGCCCCCGCGCGAGGGTTGGGCAAATGTAATCGGTCGCCTCTTCCGCGGTGGCAGCCCCGACTGCCCCGAATTTCGCGACGCTCGCTTCACCGCGCTACCCGGATCGGGGCATGAGGTCGACGCGATCGTCGCGCTGTGGAGCGCGGCCTCGCGCGATCGCGCGGCGGAGGAACGTCGCGGCGGCTCCGCCACGGAGACACGATTCAAGCAGGACGTCGCGGGAAAGAGCGTCCTTCACTTAGCGACGCACGGCTTCTTCCTCTCGGGTGGATGCGCGGTCACGAATCCGGGACGCCGCGGAATCGGACAGCTCGGCGCGCCCGCGCCCAAGCACGATGACCTGGCCGGCCCGGCCGGAGCGAGCGACCTCCCCGACCTCCGCTTGTCCGGCTTGGCGCTCGCGGGCGCCAATCAGAGAGCCGCCGCCTCCACCGGCGACGACGGAATTCTTACCGCCGAGGAGATCGCCGCCCTCGACCTCTCGGCCACCGACTGGGCCGTTCTCTCCGCCTGCGACACCGGGCTCGGCGAGGTCACGCGAGGGGAAGGCATCCTCGGCCTCCGCCGCGCGTTCCAGTTGGCCGGCGTGCGCACCGTCCTCATGTCGCTGTGGCCCGTCGAAGATGATGCGGCACGAGAATGGATGGTGGCTCTCTACCGTGCGCGCTGGGCCGAAGGGCTCGGCACCGCCGCCGCCGTCCGCGCCGCCTGCCTGGAGCGACTCGCCGCCTTGCGTTCCGCGGGCGCGCCGACCTCTCCGGCCGACTGGGCCGGATTCGTGGCGGCCGGCGACTGGCGCTAACCCTCGCGCGCGGTAGGGGTGGTCGGGGTCCCGCGCTGGTGCACTCTTAGGTTAGGCGTCGCGCGTGAGGCGAGCCGTCGTCTAGGATTGCGCGGGCTGTCCGTTCGAGGAGATCTCTCGTGATCGAACTCACCGACCGAAGAGGCCATGTCTGCGCCAAGCTCGACCTCATCTCGCTGGATGGGTCGCTCTACGCGTTGCCCGTGCGCTGGATTCCTGATGCTCTCGGAGAACCCGATCCGGTGGAGTGGACGGCGGCCTTCCGCAAGCTCATCGAAGAGGCACGCGGAAAGGGCGCGCGCGCGATCGACACCCGCGTCTCTCGCATGCAATCGAACGTCGAGTACAACCTGACCACCATGCGCGCGAATGCGTTCGAGGCGATTCTGCGTGGCCTCGGCTTCGTTCAGACCGAAGGCCGAGTCGAGTTCCGCGTGCCGCTGCCGATCGCCATTCGCATGCTCGAAAGGGTCGCCAAGCCGCCGCGGCTGACCTGGATTCAGGTCGCGACCGAACCGGGGCCGGAGATTGAACGCGCGGCTCGTGTGCTCGACGCGGTCGCCGTCGGTGATCCCAATTCCTCGCCGGACGACGACGCGCTCGGCTTCCTGCTTTCACGGCGCCAAGATGACCAGCTCGCGCTCACGCCCGAGGCGGTCCAGATCGGCGTGCTCGACGGCAAGGACGTCGCGGTCATCGCGGTTTCCGTCATGCCCGACAGTGGCTGGTGTAGCCACAGCTACCTCGGGGTCATCCCCGAGCTGCGGCGGCAAGGGCTCGGCGTCGAGGCGATGCTTCACGGCCTCTATGCCATGCGCACGCTCGGCGGTCTCCAATACCAAGACGGCACCGGCTCACGAAACGAAGCGGCCCTCGCGCTCTTCCGGATCATCGACACCGATCCCGACAGCGTGATGGAGGAGTGGCGCCTCTCGCTCTGAGTCGCTAGCGCGTCCGCGACGTCTTGGACCGCTTCGCGGACGTCCCGGACTTCGCCGCGGACGATTTCTTCGACGCCGGCGGCTTCGCCTTGGTAGCGCTCGGCGTTGCGCGCGCCAGCTTGACCGACCGGACCAGGATCTCCTTGAGCACACCGACGTCGATGTCGGAAAGACGCTTCACGTAGAGGCAGGCGACCGACTTGGTGAACTTACCGAGGCGCGGGAGTAGGTCGGCGTACACGTCGGCACCGGGCATGACGTAGATCGTGAGCGCGGCCTTCCGCGGGGAGAAGCCGAGGAGACAGATATCCCCTTTGTGGCCGCTGGCGTACTCGTAGTGGTACTGGCCGAAGCCGATGATGCTCGGACCCCACATGACCGGCTCCGACTTCGTGATCGACTTCATCATCGTGACGAGCGTGGCGCTGTCCTCGCGCCGCTTCGGGTCTACCGTCGCCAGGAAATCGTCGATCTTGACCGCGGTCGGCTTCGTCTTATTCTCCGCCATCCGTTCCTCCATAGAGTCGATGCCGCAATCGATCGCTCACGGACGGCCACTCGTCCGCGAGGATGCTGAACACCTTGACGTCGCGCGGCCCGCGATGGGCCGAGACCATGTAGTGGCGAAGCGTCGCCTCCTCGAGCGCGCCGATCCGGCGAAGCGCCGCGCATGAGCGATCGTTCTCCGCGTCTGCGCGAAACTCCACGCGCCGGATGCCGAGCCGCTCGAAGGCATGGCGGAGGAGAAGGTACTTCGCCTCGGTGTTGACCGCGCTTCGTTGCCACGCGCTCGCGATCCAGGAATAGCCGATCTCGAGTCGCCCTTCGTCGAGCGCGATCGAGTGGTATCGCGTGGTGCCGACGATCTCGTCGGTCGCGCGCCAATGGATCACGAAGGGCGCCGCGCGTCCGGCCTCAGCCTGATCGAGCGCGCGGCGAATGTAGCGCGCCATCTCCTCGCGCGTCGTGACCCGAATGGTGGTTCGTTCCCAGAGGCGCGGGTCGAGCCCGATTGCGCAGAGCGCATCCAAGTGATCCGCCTCGAGGGGCGCCAGGCGAACGAAGCGCCCCTCGAGCGAAGGCGGCCGCATGAGTCGGCGCTACGCGCGCCCCGGGAGATCGTTGCTCCACGCGCGCCCATCCGCCTGCATCAGCCGATCGCCCTCGAGCGGACCCCAGGTGCCGGCCTGATAGAAGGTGACCGGCACGCTCGGGTTGGTCTGCCAGTAGTCGACCATCGGCGAGATGAAGCGCCAGGCGCGATCGACCTCGTCCTCGCGCGCGAAGAGGGTCGAATCGCCGTTCATCGCGTCCAGGAGCAGGCGCTCATACGCTTCGGGCGGACCCTGGTTGAAGGTCGTCGAATAGCGGAACTGAAGCTCGACCGGATCGACCTCGACGCGGCCGCCGGGACGCTTCGAGCCGACGCGCAGCCAGATGCCTTCTTCCGGCTGAATCTGAAGAAGCAGCACGTTCGGCTCGGGCAGCCGCGCTTGGCGGAAGAGCGTGAGCGGCGGCCGCCGGAAGTGGATCGCGATCGAGGTGGTTCGCGCCCCGAGCCGCTTCCCCGCGCGCAGGTAGAAGGGCACGCCGGCCCAGCGCCAGTTGTCGAGGTAGCAGCGGAACGCCACGTAGGTCTCGGTCAAGGAGCGCGGGTTGACGCTCGTTTCGTCGCGGTAGGCGGGCACGCGCTCGCCCGCGATCTCGCCTCCGACGTACTGCCCGCGGACGAGGTTGTGCGCGAACTCGTCGGGCCCGAAGGGATGAAGCGCCATCAAGACCTTCACCTTTTCGTTTCGCACCTGCTCGGCGTCGAAGCGGATCGGCGGCTCCATGCCCACGAGGCAGAGGAGCTGGAGCATGTGGTTCTGCACGATGTCGCGAAGGATGCCGGCTTCGTCGAAGTAACCGCCGCGTCCTTCCACCCCGAGCGTTTCCGCCACCGTGATCTGCACGTGGTCGACGTAACGACGATTCCACAGCGGCTCGAAGATGCCGTTGGCGAGACGGAAGACGAGGATGTTCTGGACCGTCTCCTTCCCGAGGTAGTGATCGATGCGGTAGACCTGCTTCTCGTCGAAGGCGCGGTGGACCTGCTCGTTCAGCACGCGTCCGCTCTCGGTGTCGTGGCCGAATGGCTTCTCGATCACGATGCGGATGCGGTCGGCCTGATCGCGCGGCGCTAGCCCCGCGGTCGAGATGTGCTCGAGCACGACCGGAAACTCCGACGGCGGAACCGCGAGGTAGTAGAGCCGGATCGGGTTCTCGACTCCGGCCGCCGACTCCACCTCATCGAGCTTGGTCTTGAGCCAGGTGTAGGTCTCGACGTTCGCGAAGTCGCCGCAGACATAGAAGGTGTGGGAGAGAAAATCATCGAGCTCTGCGCGCTCGGGTGCTCCGGCGCGACTGAAGGTCTTCACCGCGTCGCCCATGTCGGAGCGAAACTGCTCGTCGGTCTTCTCGCGCCGCGCGACGCCGACCAAGGAGAAGCGCGACGGCAGGTGGCCTTCGCGCCGCAGCATGTAGAGCGCGGGAACGAGCTTCCTCTTCGTCAGGTCTCCGCTCGCACCGAAGATGACGACGGTCGCGGGAGTATCGGCGGTCGATTTCGCGGACATGGCTTCCCTTCCTTTGGGCCTCGAGCTTGGGCGACGGCCGAGCATACGACCAGCGACCTTCGGAGGCTACGGCCGGCTGCGGGCCGGGGCCTAGCCTGTGATCGGCCGATTTGACCCCGGTCCGAAGCGCGAAGGCGCGCTGGATCTGCCCTCGATCGGCCAGGCATACTCGACGGCCGACGCTCAACCACTCGAGGGGAACATGCGCGCACCTTGGCCGCTGATCGGAATCTGGATCGTCGACCTCCTGATCGTGGTGCCGACCGCCATCGCGGTGCTCCGAGGCGAGGGCGACCCGGCGGGCCGGGCGCTCAACTCGGCCTACCTCGCCCTCGCTGGGTTGCCGATTCTGGTGAGCTTCGTGCTGTGGCTGCTGCTTGGCGCGTTTCCGGCGGGGCGATGGGCCGCGATCGTCGTCGGGTTGGTGCCGCTGCTGCTGGTGGCGGCGATTCCCTTCGGCGAGTGGCGGCAGAAGCGCGCCGCGGCGAAGGAGGCGGACGGCTCGAGCATCTTCATCGAGCCGCACGCGCGCGCTGCGGCGAAGGCGCTCGCTCGCGGCAATCGTGCGGCGCTCGATGCGGCCGTGCGCGAGGGCGCGGACTTGAACGCCGCCGGTGCGCAGGATCACACGCTCCTGACCTGGGCGATCTGGTCTGCGCCGGGCGCGGTGCCGATGCTGCTCGAGGCGGGCGCCGATCCCAATCGACGGACCGCCGGCGGCGAGCTTCCGATGCAGAGCGCGCTCGGCCGCGACCCCGCGATCCTGACCGCGCTCTTCCGCGCCGGTGCCGACGCGAACGCGCTCGATCGAAA
>CAZZAH010000030.1:13562-17582 GCA_964652115.1 uncultured bacterium
CGATCCTGACCGCGCTCTTCCGCGCCGGTGCCGACGCGAACGCGCTCGATCGAAATGGCGAGCCCTTCATCTTCCAGACGCTCAAGCTTCAAGGCGACGCGTGGCTCCGCGCGTTTCTCGCCGCGCACGCCGACGAGAGGGTGCGCGATCGCGATGGCTGGACCTTGCTCATGCGGGCGGTGCAGTCGCGCATGTGGCATCAGGCGCGCGAGCTCGTGCGGCGCGGCGTCGATCTCTCGGCCGTGTCGACCGACGGCGATGCGCGAACCGCGGCGACGGAGATGGCGCGGATGGCGGAGCTCGATCCTTCGGTCCGCCAGAACGGCGAATACCAAGCGCTCGTCGCCGACCTAAAAGCGAAGGGCGTCGTGATCGACGCCCCATCGCCTCGCTGAGCCGTGCGCGCCACCTCGACGCGCGCGGCTCGCTTCGCTTCGTGCGCTACTTCGCGATCAGCCCCACCTTTTCCAGCGCGGGCACGATCTTCTTCGTGATCTCCTTCCCCACCTGATCGAGCGAGCTCGGGTCGATCACCTCGCCTTCGCCGGTCCAGGTGAGCTGGCCCTTCGGTCCGGTGGTCCAGACCTCGACGCGATGGCGGATCACGGTGTCGGTCTCCTCGTAGCCTTGGATCGTCACCTCGCGGTAGTAGGTGTGATAGCGATTCGTCCAAGGGTTGTAGCGCGTGTGCGGCTCGGTCTTGGTGTAGCCGGGAACGTAGGTCGTCTCTTCACGCGTGCGCAGGCGCGTGACCGCGATCACGCCGTCGTATCCGTTCTTTCGGATCTCGTCGATGACCTCCATCGTGTCGGGCATCGTGTCGGCCCAGATGCGGTAGGAGGGCACCGCGTCGACGCCGTGCTTGCCGAGCTCCTGCGTGAAGGTGTCCTCCATCAGGCGACGCTTGGCGTTGTCGCGTCGAACGGAGATGACCAACGCCTTCTTCAGCACGGGTCCGTGGAATTCCGGATCGCTCCAGACATTGACCAAGCCGGTCGAGCCACATCCTTGGGTCGCGAGGACAAGCGCGGCAAACGCCGCGGCGCAGAGGAATCGCCAGGCGGCGTTTCGTCCGGTGATTCGTCGAAGCATGAGCACTCCTCCTTGACTGTTCTTACGACGTCGAAGTGGGCGAAGTATAGCGCAGGCCCTCGCGCGATGGAGGTTCCTCAGTCCGCGTTGCCGAAGATGGCGCCGAGGGCCGCGAAAGAGGCGACCTCAGCCGCCGGATCGAAGGCGCCTCGCTCCTTCAGGCAGCGTGCGGCGGCGATGAAGCCGCCCCAGGCATAGCGCGCCAAGGCCGAGCCGACCGACACACGGCGCACGCCCAGCTCCGCCAGGCGGCGCACCGACAGCACCGCGCTCGGTTTGTGAAGGAGCACGTTCACCGGCTTCGGAGCGACCGCGCGAACCATCGCCTCGATTTCGTTGGGATCCTGGACGCCGGGGGCGTAGAGGACGTCGGCGCCCTCCGCCGCGAAGGCGGTCAATCGATCGAGCGCGACCTCGAAGGGAGCAGGGTCGCCCACGAGGTAGGCCTCGCACCGCGCGGTCAGGAGGACGCCGCGTCCGCTCTCGTCGATCGCGGCGCGGGCAGTGCGGATCCGCTCGAGTGCGCGAGCACGATCGTAGAGCGGCGCGTTCGGGTCGCCGGTCGCGTCCTCGATCGAGAGGCCGGCCACCCCGGTCGCGACGCAGAGGGCGACGTTCTCCGCGAGGTCATGCAAGGTCTGCGCATAGCCCGATTGGAAGTCGGCGTTGACCGGCAGTCGAGTCGCGCCCGCGATGTCGCGCACATGGCCGAGCACCAGCTCGAGCGGAAGAGCCTTTACCTCGTCGGGCAAGCCGCGCGAGAAGGCGAAGCCGGCCGAGGTGGTGGCGAGCGCCTCGAAGCCAAGATGCTCGAGGTAGACCGCGCTGCCGATGTCCCACGGATTCGGGATAACGAAGCAGCCGGAGGCGTGCAGCTCCTTGAATCTCGCGATGGCGGAGGCTTGCGCGGGGCTTGGCGGAGTCATGGGTCTCCTTTCGTGCGCGAGGCGCGCGGCTCTACTCCCTCGTGACCGCGGTCAGGTTCATGGTCAAGAGCGCGCCGGCCTTCGGAAGATCGGTCACGCCGATCACGGTCCGCGCCGGGCGATGCGCGCCCATCTCCTCGACGTAGGCGCGGTTCATCTCCTCGAAGTCGCGCACGTCCTGCATGAAGACGTTCAGGTGCACGACGTGCTCGAGGTCCGACCCGACCGACTCCAGCATGACGCGAAACGACCGCAGAATCTGCCGTGTCTGCGCGTGGACATCGAGGCCGGCCAGCTGTCCGGTCGCGGGATCCACGCCTGCCGTTCCACCGATCGTCACGAACGATCCGACGCGCGCGATGTGACTATAGGGCCCGATCGGGGTCGGCGTGTTGGGCGGGGTCGAGGTTTCAACTTTCGGCATGCTCGCTCCTTCGTCCGGCGGCGTGCGCCGCGGCGGTCATGCTTCCTCGCTCGCCATGGCGTGCAGCTTCAGGATCGTCGCCCAGTTGCGCGTGGTCGCGGCATCGCGGAGCGCGCGGTTGAACGCCGTCGCCAGCGGGCTCGTCAGGATGCCATCGGCGCACCAGAGATACGCGAAGCGATCGCCGAGCGCCAGCGCGTCGGGCGCCCACTTCTCCTTCGCCAGCGGCTCTGCCTTCTTCCGGTCGGTCTTGTCGTTCAGCACCGCGATGAGGAAGCGCGAGGGGTCGGTCGCCACCTTGAGCAGCGGGTTCTTCTGCACGATCTCCGCCAGCTCCGACGCGGTCAGCACGGTCACACGCGAGGCGACGCCGATCTCCGCCAGCACGGCGGCTTCGATGCGAGCGGCCGCCTCCTTCGTCGGCCCGGTGAAGACGATGTTGCCGCTGTTGAGCAGCGTTTTGACGTCGGTGTAGCCGAGCGACTCGACCAGCGCGCGCAGGTCGGCCATCGCGATGCGCTTCGCCTTGCCGACGTTGATGCCGCGGAGGAGCGCGATCTGGCGGGTGGGCTTCATCGTTCGGAGCTCCGTTACGCCGTGTCGAGATGCGGCGCCACCACCGCACGCGTCTCGGCGCTCGGGACGACCGGCACGATCTCGAAGGTGACGCCGAGCCCACGCCACTCGAGCACCCACTCTTGCAGGAGACGCAGGTCATCGCACTCCATCAACTGGAAGCATCGGCCGAAGCTCGGCTCGACCCAGCTATCGATGTACTTGAGCCCTGCCGGCAGCATTCGCCCGCCTTCGAGCACGCGTTGGTAGACCGGAAGCATGTCGTTGTCGCGGAAGCGTTCGATGATCATGAAGAGCATGGGACCTCTTTCGTTGAGCGCGATATGGGCTGGCCGGCGAGTGGTCGCGCCACAGGATGCCATCCCGCCGCACGCGCGCGAAGTGGGAAACCTGCCGTGAACGCGCGGGCAGGCGGCTGTGCGAGAATGCTCCCGCCCACGGGAGCACCCCAATGTGCGCGTGCGACGCGCCCGGAGGTTCGATGGCCCGCATCGGATGGATCGACGAAGGAGACGCCGAAGGAGATGCCGCGGCCGCGTACGCCGAGTGGTTCGCCGCGAACCCGGGCCGCGAGTACATCCCCGGCATCCTGAAGTGCTTCAGTCTGCGCCCCGACTTCTTCCGC
Organism: uncultured bacterium; assembly: GCA_964652115.1. Classification (GTDB taxonomy): domain Bacteria; phylum Eisenbacteria; class RBG-16-71-46; order CAIMUX01; family CAIMUX01; genus JADJQY01. Next base: position 17,206 of record CAZZAH010000030.1, read on the forward strand.
GACGTCGTTGCGTTCTCCGAGCGCGTCCACTTCTCCGAGGGCCACCTCACGCGCCGCGTGAAGGAGATGATCGCGACCTACGTTTCGGCGCTCAACCAGTGCCCCTACTGAATTGGCAGCCACGCCTTCTTCCTGCAGTTGCAGGAAGCCGACCCGTCCGTTCATCAGAGCATCTCCCGCGCGGAGGTCGAGAGCGCGCCGATCACCGAAGCGGAGCGCGGGCTGCTCGAGTTCGTCAAGCTCGTCACCGAGCACGCGTACAAAACGCGCGATGAGGATGTCGCTCGGCTGCGTGAGCTCGATTGGTCGGATGCGCAGATCGCCGAGTGCGTATACATCACGGCGCTCTTCGCGTTCTTCAATCGGGTGGCGGATGC
>CAZZAH010000031.1:0-17232 GCA_964652115.1 uncultured bacterium
TCTTCGGCAATGGGTTTGCGCGGACGACCATGCTCCCCTGCTTGAAGCATGTCGCAGGGCTCGAGGTCGTCGGCCTCGCGAGCCCGAACCTCGAGCGTGCGCAGGAGACCGGCCGAGCCTTCGGCATCGCGCAGGTCTCCGCCGACTATCGCGAGCTCCTGCGTGATGCCGCACCCCAGGTCGCCTTCGTGGTGACGCCGCCGCACCGGCATCTCGAGCAGTCGGTCGACGCGCTCAAGGCCGGGTGCCACGTCGTCTGCGAGAAGCCGACCGCGATGTCGGCCGGGGAGAGCGCGGCCATGGTCGAGGCGGCGGGCGCGCATCCCGATCGACTCGCCTTGATGGACCATGAGCTTCGCTTCGATCCCCGCCGCCGGCGGCTTCGTCAGCTGATCGAGGCGGGCGAGCTCGGCGACATCTGGCGCGTGGAGTACAACCTCGCCTCGGGTGGACGTCGCGATCCCAAGGGCGCGTGGACCTGGTGGAGTGATCGTCATCAGGGCGGCGGCGCGTGGGGCGCGATCGGCTCGCACGCGGTCGACTCGCTGCGTTGGTTGCTCGGCGAAGTCGACGCGGCGCGCGGCGCGCTCCATGTGCTGCATCGCGAGCGCATCGATCCCGCGACCGGCACACCGCGTCTCGTGACCGCGGATGATCTCGCGAGCGCCACGCTGCGCATGCGCTCGGGCGCCATCGCCGAGATCTCGATCTCTCTCGCCGAGATGGAACGACGTCACGAGATCCTCGTTACCGGCAGCCTCGGCGCCGCGCGCTGGCGCGAGCAGGCGCCGCTCGAGATCTTCCGTGCGAGCGAGAAGCGGTGGGAAGAGGTCGCGGTCGCGGAGGAGCTGCCGCCTTCGAGCGAGCTCGGCATCCCGGAGACCGATTGGGCGCGGTGCTTCCTCAGGTACGCACGCGCGATCGTGGCGGAGCTGCGCGGCGAGGAGCCGAAGCTCGCGGGGGCGTCGACCTTCCTCGATGGGCATCGGAATCAGCAGGTGCTCGATGCGGTCTATCGGTCATCGGAGGAGGCGCGCTGGCGGACGATTGAGGCGTAGCAGAGCTTCAGCTTGGTCGGCCGGACTCGCGGCGCGCGCGTGCGAGCAAGTCTGCAAGGCCCAATCGCGCCGCCCACCGGTCAAGGTAGTCGTCCTCGAGGCGAGGTCCCTGCACTTTCATCACGCCGGTCAGGTCGTACCACTGCAAGTCCGCGAACTTCCGGCCCGAGCGAAACACGTCCAGCTTTCGCAGAATCACGTCCTCCGGGCCCGCCACGCGAATCCTGTGTCCCTCGAGGCCAGGCAGCGCCGCATCAGCGGCGCGTTCGAGCTGAGCGCGATCGAACTCGGACTCACCGCTCACGTGGACGTCGACCTTGAACCCAGTGCTTGCGTGAATCAGGTCGAAGGCGAGCTTGCGCTTCACCGCCTCGCGAACCGCTCGCTCGCTTACATAGAACTCTAGCGCCGCGGCGGCGATGAAGGGTTCGATCGCGGGCTCGGGCAACACGATGATCAGATCGAGGTCCGTGGTCTGGCGCGGGATTCCGTGGAGCGAGCTCGCGACCGAGCCGCCAATCACGCAGCGAATCTCCAGCTCCTCGACGATGCGGAAGACGCACTCGAGCGGATGGCAAAGTCGGGTTCGAGCATCACTGCCCGACCGAATCTGGATCCCAGCCGTGGGCCTCGCGAATCACGGAAGCGTCGAGCCGAAGTGCGACGGATCGCATGGCGACCTCGTCTTCGCTCGCGTCGGGATGGCGCATACGGATTCCGGTGCGAGCCAATCGATCGCTGAGCAGAATGACCGACCGAAGAAGCTCGAACCGCTCCCCCATCGTCATCTCGCGAAGCCGCGCGATCTGGATCTGCTCCGCCTCGTAGCTCGTGTCCGGTGATTGAGTGCGATAGCCGTCGGACATGCCTACGGCATCAGCAGCTGAAAGCCGACCTCGATCAGGTGCGGGTTCGCCAGGCGCGACTTGTTGAGCTCCCAGAGCTGCGGCCAGGCCTGCGCCGATCCGAGCTGCGCCTCCGCGATCTTGGAGAGCGAATCGCCCGGCTTGACGGTGTAGGTCTTGCTCCCCTGCGGAAGCGCCTGCACCTGCACCTGCTCGCTCTTGAAGTACTTCTTCACCATCGAGTCGAAGCCGGGCGCTCCGGTGATCGACGCGAGGCCGGTGTTGATCGCATCGAGATAGTCGGTGTTGCCCGAGGGGATGCCGACCGAGTAGGAGCTCGCGTTCAGGTTCAGCTTCACGATCTTGAGGCGTGGGAACTGCTTGATCTCCTCCACCGCGAAGGGATAGTCGTACACGATTGCTTCGACCTCTCCGTTGTCGAGGTGGCGGAACCAGCCGGTGCCCTCGTACTCGACCACGTCCGCGCCCGCGACGTTGGCCTCGAGCCACTCCTTCACCGTCTCGTCGTTGTAGATGCCGACCTTGCGCGAGGCGAGGTGCTTGAGCTCCTTGATCGCGCTCCCCTGCTTCACGATCAGGCAGAGACCGAAGTCGAGGTAGCCGTTCGACCAGTCGATGCGCGCGAGGCCGGGATCGGGCACGTAGCCGCCCATGATGGCGTCGATCGAGCCCTTCCGAAGCATGTCCGGCAGATCGCCGTAGTCGGCTTCGACCACCTCGGCGTGCGAAGCGCCGAGCTTCCGGGCCAGCAACTCGGCGATGTCGTAGTCGAAGCCCTTTCGCGTGCCGCTCTCGAGGTAGTTCATCGGAGGCGCCTCGCCTTCCATGCCGACGCGCCAGACGCCCGCACTCCGCACGCTCGCGAGGGTGGCGGTGCCGCCCGACGCAGGCCGATCCGCGCTTCGATCGTTGCTCTTCGGCGGCTTCGCGCGCTCGGCCACGCCGTCGTTTCGCTCCGAGGTCTTGGCCGGCTCACGCTCGGAGGAGGCCCCGCGCTTCCCGCCGACCAGATACACCCCGAATCCGATCACACCCAAGATCAGGACGATGCTCAGGACCATGCCCAGTGGAGTGAACTTCACCTGACCATTCGACATCCGAGTTCCCTTTCCGCGTGGTTGTGCGCGGCGGCTAGCCCGCCTGCGTCTCCGTCGGACCGATCTGCTTCGTCACCTGGGCCGCGCCGGCGCTTGGGCTTTCCATCTGCACGCCCTGGCTCGCGAGGAAGTCGGCCAGTGCTTGCTGCTCGAGCGCCTTCGTTTCCTTTTCCTTCTCCTGGATACGCGAGATGTCGGTCATGTCGTTCGCGACCCGCACCTTCCCCGCGGCCTTCTCGAGGCGCTTGCCGAGGATCTCGTCGACGCCTTTGAGCGTGTCGCCGGTGTCGCCGACCTTGAAGGCCACGCCCTGCAGCGCGGAGGAGGCTTCAGCCTGCGCCTCCTTCATCTTCACCTGCGAGAGCTGGCGCTCCAGCTTCCGGATCTTGTCCTCGAAGTCCTTCTGCGCGAGCTTGGCGTTCCTTACGTTGACGTCGTAGGCCGCCTCGGTCTCCTTGAGCTCCTCGCTGTCGGTGACCAGGTCGTTCTTCAGCTCGGCCAGCTCACGCGCGAGCGCACCGGCGAGATCGAGGTTTCCCGCTTTGTGGTTCGCCATGATGCGGGTCTGGAGGTCCTTCTCCTTCTGCGTCTTGGTCCGGACCTGGATCTTGAGCCGCTCGGCGATGCCGGCGAGCTGGGCCAGCGCCTGGTTGTACCGGATCATCTTCTCGCGGAAATCCTGACGCGCCGCTTCGAGCAACGCCTCGGGATTCGCCTCCTCGAGCCCGCTGATAAATAGACTGAAGAATCCGCGGAAGAGGCGGCCGACTCGCGCAAACATCGACATGGGTCCTCCTGGTTCGAAAGCGCGGCGGGACTGTGCCTGGCCGCGGCGCGCGCATCAAGTCTTCTTGCGCTTTCCTTCCGGCTCCTCGGCCGGGGGCTGTGCTGCCGGGGACGGCGCTTTCTGAGCGTCGACGCCGCCGACCGAGATCACCGACTGATCGGTCAGAAGCGACACCACGCGCACGAGCTCTTCCTCTTGCTCCACCTTCTTCTTCAGCCAATGGGTGAAGCCCTGCTCCTCTTCGCCCATCGCCTGCTTGTGCCGCTCGATCGCCTGCGTCGCGAGGCGAATCCGCTCCTCTTCCTCCGCGATCGCCTGGCGCACGCCCGCCACGCGATCGGCGAGCTTCTTTCGCGCGAAGCCTTCGTAGGCGTCGAGCGCCTGATCGCGGCGAGCGGCGTCCTCTACGATATCCTTCGGTTCGGCGTTGCTTGCTCCGAGCATGGCGAGGAGCGCCGCCTTCTTGGTCGCGGCGTCGAGCGTCTTGAAGTGCGGGCTCGCGATCGCCGCCGAAACCTTCTCGACGTTCCATCCGTGGGCCGGCGTCGGAATCTTGAGCGCGGCGTATATCTGCGCGAAGTCGATCGTGAGCTCACGCGCCGCGAGCGGCGCCATCGCCTCGGCGCTCGGCGGCTCGGGCATCTTGATCGCCGCTTGGGATTCGGGTGAGGTCGCGCGCGGAGCCGTGGTCTTCTCCTTGGCGGACTTCGAAGCAGTGCGCGCCGCGTCGTCGTCACTCGTGTCCCGCGGCGCGTCGCGCTCTTCTCCTTCGACCGCGATGAGGCCGGCCTTCTTCAGCAGATCGAGCACCTTCATACGAACCTCCTCAGCTCCTCGATCCTTCGCTCGACCTCTTCCGGGCTCAAGCTCGCATAGCGCTCGGGCAGGAAGCGCCCGTCGGTGCACTCGCGCACGGCGACCAGGTCCATGTACTCGAGCTTCTTCCCCGCGGCGTTCGGCCTCACCTCGGCGGCGACGCCGGCGAAGATCTCCTTGAGCGACTTCTTGGGCTCGCCCTGGAGCTCGTAGACGCGAAGCGCGCGCACGAACATCGCCTCGATCTCGTGGCCGCCGAACTCGGAGCCCTCGGGCAGAACCGGAAGATCCGCCTCTGCGATCGGAAACTTGAGCTTCCGCGCGACCGAGAGAAGTAGCGCGCGATACTCGGGCTGCGTGAGCGGCGGAAAGAGCGGAATGTGCACGTCGAGCCGGCCTTGCCGCTTGAGGTCGACCTCGACCAGATCGGGCCGCGAGGTAGCGAAGACCCAGATGATCTTGCCGCGCATCTGGGTGTTCGACATCTCCTTCGCGAGCATGGCGTAGATCCGGCCCGAGAGGCCGCTGTCGTTCGAGCCCGAATCGCGCTTGCCCGTCATCTGGTCCGCTTCATCGACGAAGACGATCACCTGCCCGAGCGCGCGCAGCACGGAGAAGATCTTCTCGAGCTTTCCTTCCGTCGATCCGACCCACTTGTCCCGGAAGTTTTTGAACACGACACAGGGGATGCCCATCTCGCCCGCCCAGCAGGTGACGATGAAGGTCTTCCCGGTGCCGATGCGGCCGCAGATGAGGTAGCCCATCGGAAGCGCGTGCGTCTTGCCGGCGCGGAGGAGCGTGGCATCCTCGCGCAGCCACGCCTTGACCGGCTCGAGCCCCGCGACCTCGTTCAGTGTGAACGGCGACTCGACGAACTCGAGGAGATCCTGGCACTCGCGTTCGATCTTCTCCTTCTTTCGCGCGGAGAGCGCCTGCTCGGTGATGCGTCCGCCGCCGTGCAGCAGCGCCGAGATCAGATTGCGGATGGCATCGCGCGAGAGACCGGCGAAGCGCGTCGCCAGCACCTCGGGCGCGAGATCGGAGCGCGCCGCCAGATCGGTGAACTGCTTCTCGGTCAACCACGCGAGGTAGCGGCCCGTCTCCTCCGCCCCCGGCAGCCCGATCTCGATCTTGGCCGTTTCCGGATTCTCGCTCAGGAGCGAGTTCACGTCGTTCAGCCGCTCGGTCACGAGGAGCGTGATGATGTTGTGGCGATGGATCGAGGGATCGTTCGCCCAACCGAGCACCTTGACCAAATGGGAAGCGACGTCCCCCGCCAGAGCGAGCGGATCGCCATTCGGCAGGATGAACTGCGCATAGTCGAGGATCACCGCCAGCTTCGGCGGCTCGACATTCGAGCCCGCGCGGCGGATCGCGTCGAGGTTGAGCGCGCGAAGGATGTAGTGGTCGATCAGCTCGAGCGCCTTGATCGGCTCACGCAGGCTCGCCATCGAGAGCGAGGCGGCGGTCTGACCGGTGTAGGTCTCGACCCACTTGATCCACTCCTCGCCGCCCTTCATCGCGCGGAGGCCGCGGCCGCGGTCGTACTGAAGGACGGTGTCGTAGCTCGAGAACATCACGTCGCGAAGAAACTGATCGAGCGGGAGGAAGTCGCGCGTGCCATCGGGCCGCGGCGCCTCGACCAAGTCGCGCACGTTGCCGTGAAGGAGGAACTGGCTCGCCGCCCCCGCGCTGAACTGATCGCGGAGCGACTCGGCCCACGCGGGGAGCACGGCCTTGGGAGCGGGAGCCGCCATCGCTAGTCCTCTCTCTGCCGAGCCCGCGCCAGAAGCGGCGGCGCCTCCTCGGCCAGATCGGTCGTGGTGTCGAAGAGGCTCTTCTGGGTGCGGATCCAATCGGCGGTGTCGCCGAGCGACGCGCCGACGAGATCGATCTGCGAGCCCATTCCTTCGCTGTCACGCGCGATCGCCCCCCGCTCGCGAAGAAGCTCGACCTGCTGCTCTATCCGGCTGAGCTCCGACTCGACGTACTGGAGCTTCTTCTCGCCTTCGGAGAGGTTCTCGATGCGTTGCCGCAGGATCTCGCGCTTCCCTTCGAGCGAGCGCGCGAGCTCCGGCGCAAGATCGCCGGCCGCGAGCTGCCGCTCGAGATCCTTCACCTGCGATTCGAGCTTAGCCTGCGTGTCGCGCGAGAGCTTCCCCTCACGCGCGAGGTTGAGCACCCCTTCGCGCGCCAGCAGCAGCTGAAGGAAGATGTAGGCGAAGCGATTGAGGCTCGTCGCGTGCGAGTCGAGCAGCGCCTCGCCGGTCCCACCCTGCGCGGCGTAGGACGAGAGCACCGCGTCGCACTTCACGCGGAGGAATTCGAACCTGCGCTGCGAGTCGGGGCTCAGGCCCTTCACGCGCTGCGCGATCTGGGCCATCGCCTGCTCGCGCTCGACGAGCAGCGTCTTCCCGTTCACCAACCGTTGGAAGCGCCCATTCGTGGCGAGCGCGAAGAGGTAGCCGAGCTCGAGCCCCGCGCCCAGCACGAGGAAGCCGGGATCGACCTTGAGCCCTAAGAGAGTGAAGACGGCGAGGCCGATCCAGTTCGGTGGCACCAGCATTCCGCCCGGCCTCGCGTTGAAGGCCGCGCGGATGTAGTCACGGAAGCCGTTCCTTTTCCCCATGCCTTCGCTTGCTGCTCCTTGGGCCGCCTACCGTCGCGAAACGAAGCCGGATTGTACCGATCGAGGGCCCCCGCGAATAGCGGTCCCGTTCCGCGACCTAGGCGGCGACCCGCGACTCTGCGCCGGCGGCGTGGGCCGGCACCGCCTCGCGTTCCTCTCGCGCGTACTGGGAGAGCTTGTTCCGAATGGTGCGAACGCTCACCGCCAGACGGCGCGCGGCGCGCGTGCGATTCCCCGACTCTTCCTTGAGCATGCGGAGGATCCACGCCTTCTCGACCGCCTCCAAGGTCTCCGCCTCGGGGGACGCCTGAATCCCGGCGATCGCGAGGTGATATGCGCCCGGCGAGCCGATCTCCGCGCGCGTCGAGGGATCGAGCAGGAGATGCTCGGGCCTGAGCTCCTCCCCACCGCAGAGGATGACCGCGCGCTCGATCGAGTTCATCAGCTCGCGCACGTTGCCCGGCCACTCATAGCGAAGCAGCGTTTCGACCGCGGCGCGACCGAGGCGTAGCGAAGCCCGGCCGTTCTCGACCCCGAAGCGCGCGAGAAAGTGATGCGCGAGCACGGGGATGTCGTCGGGCCTTTCACGAAGCGGCGCCAGCCGCACCGGCACCACGTTCAAGCGGAAGTAGAGATCCTCGCGGAACGATCCGTCACGCACTCGATGCTTGAGCTCCGAGTTCGTGGTCGCCACCACGCGCACGTCGACCCGCACCGGCTGCGTGCCGCCGACGCGGTAGAACTCGCGCTCCTGCAGCGCGCGAAGGAGCTTGGGTTGCAGCCCTAGATCCATCTCGCTGATCTCGTCCAAGAGGAGCGTGCCGCCGTGCGCCTGCTCGAAACGCCCGCGCGTCTTCCCAATCGCGCCGGTGAAGGAGCCCTTCTCGTGGCCGAAGAGCTCGCTCTCCAAGAGGCCGTTCGGCACCGCCGCGCAGTTGATCTTGACGAAGGGTCCGTGCGTGCGAGGCGAGCCTTCGTGGATCGCGCGCGCGACGAGCTCCTTCCCCGTTCCGCTCTCGCCTTGAATCAGCACGGTCGAGCGCGAGGGCGCGATCATGCGAAGCGAGGAGCGCAGATCTTCCATCGCGGCAGAGCGCCCGATCATGGTGGCGACCGCGCGCTGCAAGGAGAGCTGGCCGCGGAGGTCACGGTTCTCGCGCCTAAGCGCACCGACCGAGAGCGCGCGATCGACCGCAAGCTCGACCGCCTCGGCCGAAATCGGCTTGGTCAGATAGTCGAACGCACCGAGCCGCATCGCTTGAATCGCCGATTCGAGCGAGCCGTGGCCGGTCATCATCAAGACCGGCGTTTCGGGACATAAAGCACGGAGCTCCGGCAAGAGCGAGAGACCGTCCCGTCCCTTCATCCGGATGTCCAGGAGGATGACGTCGGGCGCCTCTTCCTTCGCACGCGCGAAGGCTGAGTCGGCGCCGGCCTCGACCCAGATCTCGTGGCCGCTCCGACCGAGCGCCTCGCTCAAGAATTCGCGCAGGAGCGGCTCGTCGTCCACCACCAGCACGCGCGCTTTCGTCGGTTCCATCGTCGCCTCCATTACGCTGCCTCCTGTGCCGTGCGCGCATCCCGCGCGCGGCCGACTCCTGTCACCGGAAGATCGATCACGACCGAGGTCCCTCGTCCCGGCGCGCTGACCACGTGCACCTTGCCGCCGTGTGCCTCGACCGCGCGGCGAACGAGCGCGAGGCCCAGTCCCGTGCCTCGCGGCTTGGTTGTGTAGAAGGGTTCGAAGACGCGTGCCGCTTCCTCCGCGCTCAGGCCGCAGCCGGTATCGCGCACCACGATGCGCACGCGCGGGCAAGGCTTGAGGTCGGATGACGCGCGGGCGCGCACCGAGAGCGTCCCGAGCTCGCCCATCGCGTCGAGCGCGTTGTCGTAGAGATTGCCGAGCACCTGCAACATCACTCGACGGTCGATCGCGAGCGCGGGCAGCCCCGGATCGACCGAGAGATCGGCGGCGAAGCGATCGTTCCATCGCGCGGACGATCGTTGATGCACGAGGCTCTCGGCCAGGATCGCCTCCATCGAGGTGGCCTGACGGCGAAGCTCGATCGGCTTCGAGTATGCGAGCAGATCGTTGATGATGTGGTTCGCGCGGTCGACCCCTTCGAGGATGCGATCGATCTGCCGCAGCGACACCGGCCGGTCGGATACGTCGCGTTGGAGCAAGCTGGTGAAGCCTTGAATCGCGGCCAAGGGATTCCTGAGCTCGTGCGCGATGGTCGCGGCCATCTGTCCGAGCGCGGCGAGATTCCTCGACTGCTCGAGCTCCTTCGCCAGCGCCTGCTCGTGCGTGATGTCATGGAACGCGAAGAGCGCGATTCCACTCGGCGCCAAGGCGGAGACCACGCGGTAACGACGCGGACCCAGCTCCTCCCGCTCCCAGTCGAGCTCGAAGCGCTCGGCCTCCCCGGCCGAGATCGCGCGCGCTTGATGACGGAGCATTCCCAAAATCTCGGGCGGCAGAGGATCGCGATCCGACTCGAGCGGATCGTAGCCGGGATCGCGCAGGCAGTCGGAGATGTGGACCAGATCGCCGCGAAAATCGAGCGCGACCACGCCATCGGCCAGCGACTCGAGCAGCCCTTCGAGCACGAGCGAGAGCGACTCCGGCCGCTCCGCCTCCGGCGTCAATCGAGCTGGGCTCGGGACGCGCTTCAGGGCCGTGCGGTCGCCGCGACCGCCTTTGATAGCTGACTGTTCCACGCCAACCCCTCCATTCGTTCCTGCGCGAACGGCGCCCAGAAGGACGTGGGGAAGCGCTTCGCCACCTCGTCGTAGCGAAGGCGCGCCCCGTTCGCGTCGCCCAGGAGGAGAAGACAGTTGCCGATCTGATAGACGGCCCAGGCTTCCTCGTCCGCGGGCGGTGCCCCATTCAACAGATCCTCGTAGTGGCCGAGCGCCTCGGCCAACGATCCCTCCTGGAATTCGAGATCGGCCGCGCGCGCGAGGCCGCGTTGCTGCCAACGGCTCGTCGGCAACATCGAGAGGTAGCGATAGCGTTCGAGCGCCGCGCCCACCTCGTGACCGTCCTCATCGAGCTGCGCCAGGACGAGGAGCGCGCGCGCCTCGTACTCGTCCCCCTTCGGGATCGCGTCCAAGTGCGCGCGTCCTTCCTCGGTGCGCCCCGACTTCAAGTAGAACTGGCCGAGCGTCCAATCGAGCCGTCCACGCCACGGGCCATCGGGGTAGAGGGCTCCCCAATCGCGGTAGAGCCGATCGACCTCGAGGTAGTTCTTCTTCGCCTCGTGCGCGGCGAGGAGGCAGCGATACGCTTCTTCCGGAAACCAGCTCGGGTCTGGCGCGTCGGGCGCGTCTTGAAGCTCGTCGGCCTTCAGATCCTCTCCGGAGAGGAGCTCGATCTCGCGGAGAAGGAAGCTCGCGTGCGCCCCCCCTTCCGTGTGGGCGTAGTGGCGTCGCGCGCGCTCGAGCGACTTTCTCGCGCGGGTGCCATTGCCGGTGAGCCATGCGTGAAGCGCTTCGCCGTAAAGACCGTCGGCGCGCTGGGCATGCAGCGCCTGGATCCGCGCGGCGGTCGACTCGGGCGGCGCGTCCTCTTCGAGCGGAGCGAGCTCTTCCTCGGCGCCGGCCAATGCGGGCTCTTCATGCGCGGGCGGCTGAAGCGCGGGGTCATGCAGCGCCGGATCGGGAAGCGCGGGGTCGGGATGCGAATCGTGCGAAGCCGGTGAGTCGTCCGGCTCCTTCGTGGTGAGCGCGTCCTCATGCGAATCCTTGAGCGACGAGGCATCGGGCTTGATCGCGCTCGCGGCATCGTCCGCCTCGCTCGCCTGTTCGCCGGGCTTCGACTTCGGTTGGCGCGGCGTGTCCGGCATCGAATCACTCACGTTCTTCTTTCCGACGACCGCCTCGAGCGCGGCGCGAAGAGAGCGGAAGTGATCGCCCGACTTCCCACGATTGGAGACTTCCTCGAGGTCAGGCTCGGCCTGGGCCGATTCGTGAGGCTCGACCTGCGCCGCGGGCGGTTCGTCTCCCGCCGAATGCTCCGTCTCCTCCGGTTGCGCTTCGGTCGGGATCGACTCGGCGACCAACGGGTCGGCGGCGACGACCGCGTCATTCACCTCCGGCGTCGCGGGGCGCGCCGTCCTTCCCTCAGCCGCGCCTTCCATCAGGTCGACCGCGGTCGGCGCGGGTGAGCCCGACTCCTCGATCTCGAGATGCGGCTCCGGTTCGACCGGCGCAAAGATGTCCTTGGTCCATCCATCGCGCACTCCGGCGTTCGGGATGGTGATCACGATGTCCTCGCCCACGCGGCGCGCCTCGTAGGGAACGACGCGCGCGAGCTCCAGCGTGATGCGGACGCGACGCTCCAGCGGCCCGCTCACGTTCTGGCTCGTGCGCAGGGTGCGAACGATTCCCTGATCGAGCTTCTCTTCCAGAAGCCCCGGCGACTTCGGCAGACGACTGCGCGTCTGACTCAGGTCGACGATGATTCGCGCCGGATCGCCCAAGGTCCAATGCGACCAGGGCGCGGGCGAATGGATCGAAAGGACGAAGCTCTTCCCCTCCGCCTTGAGGTGAATCTCCTTCAAGAGGAAGTCGTCCGCCTCGGTGCGCGCGCGTTTCACGGTCGGCTTCGGCTTGGTCTTGAGGCCGAGCGATGGGCCGGCAGCTTCCGCCGCTCCGGGCAAGAGGAGGGCGAGCGGCAAGAGCAGCACGATCGCCGCTCGTAGCGCGCGCGACCGAGGGCGCGAGTGGGCGGCACACGAAATCGAATTGGTAAGGGGGCGCATCAAGCGGCCCTCCGCTCCTCGCTCGATGCGCCGATGCTCAGGAGCGACGCGATCGAGGTGAAGCTCCTCCGCGCGGGCTCAGAGCCGCCCACGCGCGCGAGCTCTTCCGGCTCGAGTGGTTCGCCGCTGGTGAAGCGAAACGCACCGGCCGAGCCGCCGAGCACCGAGAGGAGCTCGTTCCGAGGCGCGATGCCGCGACGCGCCGTCATCGGCGGACAAAGACGCGCGCGCCAACGACGGCCGGTCGACTCGAGGCGAAGCAGCCACGGTTCGGTGAAGAGGTGCAGGTGACCCGGCACCAAGAGATCGGAATCGACCAGCTCACGTGTCGGCCAGGGCAAGGATCGATCGAGCTCCTCACGCACGACGTGGAACACTCGCGGTCCTTCCGGCACGCGCAGCACGAGCGGCACGTGCTTCGCGAGCTGACGAAGCGCGGGCACGAGCGCCGGAAGCTGACGAAGCTCCGGATAGATCACCCACGGGACGACCGACTCGTCGCGATCCGACAGTGGCGTGTCGGCCGCCTCGCTCGGCGCGTCCCCGGTCAAGAGCGCGAGGCGACGCAACCAACGCGCTTCATCCCCCTTGATGCGGGTGGCGCCGTGGCGCGGGGTCGGGAAGGCATCGGCGGCACCGAGGCGCAGGCCCTCCCACGCATCGCGATATCCGTCGAGCGTGCTCGGCACGAGCAGGATCACGCGCTCGGCCAGCGAGGGCGGCAGCGCGCGAAGCAGGGTGAGCGAGTCGAGATGGCGGAGGCTGGTCGGCACGAAGGCGAAGCGAGGCGCGATCACCGGCAGGCGCGAGAGCACCACGCGTCCATCCTCGGGAACGATCTCGACCGCGACGCGCGCGAAGAGGGTCGTGGTCATCCGGCGGCACTGCTCGGCGAGCTCCGCGCTTTCGGTCGCGATGAGGAAGCGCTCCACTTCTTCGGCCGCCGGTGGAGGCTCGATCGCGCCGCGACCCTCGTCACGATTCGCCCGATGCGGGGTCAACGCGCGTCCCCTCCCCGCCGTCGCCGAGGTGTCGGCGTGGGCTCAGGCTCGGGACTCTGCAAACGCTCGATCACCCTGCGCGACGCTTCGACCAGAAGCTCGCGCGCTTCGGTCTCCGACAGATCCAGGATCGCGCCGATCTCCGCCGGCCGAAGCGCCTCGTAAAAACGCAGGGCCAAGGCGAGCCGAGAGCGCTCGGGGAGGGCTTCGATCTCCTTCGTGATCCGCTTCGCTTCCTCGCTCGTCATCTCCGCGCCGCGCGCGCGGCGGCGTCGGATCGGTAGGCGTGCCTCCTGCAGCAAAGTATCGACCGACAACATGCGTACCTCCCGCCGGGTTAGTCCGGCTCACGACCGGCGAAACAACCGCGATGCCAAGCGCGGGACGGCGGCGATTTCTTCCCGGGCCCGGCAGGCTCGTCCCCGGAAGAGCATGAAAAGGAAAGATTTGCCCGCCGCATCGCAGGCGATCGTTGAGCTGTCGGTGAAGCCGGCTTCGAGCGCATCGAGGCGGATTGGCGAAGAGCGGACCAGCGGGCTGGTCACGCTCTTGCCGCTAGGGGGTGGCGAGCGGTTCGAGCCGCTGGAGACGGTCTTCGATCAGACGCTTCGCGGGTCCACCGGGAAGGCGAGCCGCGGTCGTTCGGAGCAGCTCGCGAGCCGCCGATTCGTCGTCGTTTCGAGAAAGGCGTGTCGCCGCGTTCGCGGCCCAGACCGCGGCCAAGGCAGGATCCTCAGACCCCTGATCGCGAAGCGCGTTCGCGTCGCCTTCCAAGCCTTGCAGCAGATCGAGCGCGGCGAGGTTCGCGGTCGCCGCCGCGGTGAACTCGCTCTGGTTCGAGAGCGCTTGCCACGTGGTGCGCGCCTCACCGATCCGTCCCGACTCGGCGAGGAAGAGCCCCAGGTTCAGCTTCTCGAGCTCCAGATCGGGCGCGATGGCGAGCGCGCGGCGGCTTCGTTCGACCGCTTCCTCCGGCTCGCCCGCGATGTAGGCCGCGACCGCGCGATCGTGCTCGTAGGCCGCGAGCGCGTGGCGCGTGCCTCCGGGCCAGCTCGGCTGCAGCCCAAACGAGGCGCCGCTCGCGCGAAAGCGACCGCGCTCCGCATCCAGCAAGAGCTTCGGTGTCAGCACGAGCGTGAGCTCTTGGTTCTGCTTCACGACGCTGGTGTGGCGAAAGAGCCCGCCGAGCCAAGGAATCTTCGATACCACAGGCACGCCACGAATCGTGTGCTGCTCGCGCTCTTGAATGAGGCCGCCGATGACGAGCGTCTCGCCCTCGCGCATCCGCACGGTCGTCTCCATCTCGCGAAGATCGACCACCGGCTGCGGCGGCAGGTTCGGCAGCGAAGGCGTGTAGCCGGTGACGGTCGAGACGCGAGGATGGACCTGCAACGTGATGATGCCGTCGGGACCGGAACGCCCGAGCACCGAGAGCTCGACGCCGGCGTCACGAAAGTCGATCCGGTACTGCACGTAGGGCGAGCTGCCGGTCGAAGCGAAGGTCTCGATCACGTAGTAAGGCACCTGCTCGGTCGCGCGAAAGACCGCAGGCGTGTTCCCCATCGTGGTCACGCTCGGACGCGAGAGGACGCGGAGCTTGCCGCGCGAAGAGAGCAGATCGATGAGGAAGCTGAGTCGTCCGGTGCGGATCAAGCCGAGCTGGAACGCGCCGGCGTCGCCGATCGTGTTCTGCTCCGCCAACGCGTGGTTGTCGGTGCCGCCGGTGACGTTGTCCCAACCGAAGGCGTTGACGCGCCAGTCGACGCCGGCCGACTCCTCGTCCTTGAGCGCCGTCTCGAAGATCTGCGCCTCGACGTGAATCTGGCGGCCGAGATCGTCTTCGACCTGGCGGAGGAAGGTGCTCACTCGCGCGAGCGCGTCGGGCGAGCCGACGACGGTGAGCAGCCCCGCGCGCGTGTTGAGGATGAAGCGGCCTTCGGGCCCGAGCATCTCGGGCAGGTTCTTCTGCAGCTCCGGCCAGAAGGGATGGTCGGCCGGCGCGATCTGATTGACCGAGAAGAGCCGCGTCTCGCTGCGATCGACCGAGAGGAGGTCCGCGTTCACGTGATAGCTCAGGCCTTCGCGGGTCAGGAGCTGATCGACCGCCTCGCCCACCGTCACGGAGTCGAGCGCACCGCTCACGCGCATGGTCAGCGAGTCACCGGTCGACAGCGAGAGGCCGCTGTCGTGAAGAAGAAGGTCCAGGGCATCGCCCAAGCTCATGTGATCGAGCTCGAGCGACACGCGATCCCCCTGCGCTTCGGGAACGACGCCGTAGTAGACGCTCGCAACGCCCGGCTCGCTCGCGCGCGTCGGTTGAGGCAGGGCGAGCGCAAGGCAGGTCGCAGTCATCACGGTCGAGGCGATGCGCGAGATCGCGAAGGCCCCGAGCAGGGATGTCCGGCTCAGCATCGCATCATCCACGATCTCCGGCGCGACCTCGCGCCGCCAGTCGAACCGTCGCTCCGCCGTCATGCTTCAGCACCACCTCTCCCGCTCGAATGTCGGTCACCGTCCATCCACCCACACGTCCGCCGAGCTCGACCGCGCGTCCATCCAGCCAGGCGCGCTTGTGCGCTCCGAGCAACACGCCGCCCAAGGAGGGAGCGGCGACGCCGCTCGCGACCACGCCGCGCGAGGACCAGCTTCCGCGGAAGGGATCGCGCCCGGGATCGGTCCACACCAGTTCCTGATCGACGGGGCTTTGCTCCACCGTCTCCTCGACCACGCCCATCGGCGGCTCGGCCCTCGTGTAGGTCTTGAGCACGCAGTCGACCGTGAGCATCCCTGAGTCGCGCGAGGCGACGAGGCGCGGCACGGTCCACATGCGCTCGTCGGCGCCGAGCAGCGCGAGGAACTTGGTCGCGCGCGGATAGGCGGCATCGAACTCGAGCTCGAGGCGCCACTCCTTCCATTCGGTCGGCGCGGGCACGACCTCGGCCGGAAGATCGAGCATCGGCCACTCGTCGACGGCCGGTTCGATCTCCTCGTAGGTCGTCTCCGGGATCGCGAGGGTGGAGCCGCCGGCGTCGCTCGCCTCACCCTCCGTCGGCGGAGGCGTGCTCGCGGCCGGCGGCGGCACCTCGAGGAATCGATAGCGATAGTCGTAGATCTCGGCCTCGTTCAGGAGCCGCACCGCGTCGAGCAGGATCGGACCGGGCAGCCGTCCGATCGGAACGCCGCGGCCTGGCCCTTGCGCCGGCGCGTTACTCGCGCTCGCCTCCGCGAGGAGCTCCGCCGAGAGCGCGCCCACCTCGGACTCCAAGGCCTGCGATTCCTGCCATGCGGAGAGCACGCGAAAGCCCTGCACGCTCAAACCGACGACGAAGAGGAGGCTGAGCGCGATCTTCGCCTGAAGAGTGCGAAGCAACGTGAATGGCTCGCCGCTCGGCTTGGCCGGCATCGCGCTCATCGCCGCGCCTCGAGGTGAAAGCTGCCGTCGATCGAGACGCTGCCGTCGCCGCCGGCGGCCTCGCCTTCGCTGGTCAGAAAGTCGATCTGGCTCACGCCGGAGGCCGCTTCGAGCGACGCTTGAAACTCGGCCCACGCGGCCAGGCGTCGATCGGTGTCGGGCGTCTTCACCGTCCCGACCCAGGAGACACGCCAACCGTTCGTCTCTCGCGCGACGTCGATCGACTCGAGCCTCCCCTCGGGCGGCAGATGCTCGCCCAACCAGAGCAGCGGATCGACCGGAACAGGATTGAGGCGTGCCTGCGCTTCCCACGCGCGCGTATCGGACTCGGGCCCATGCTTCGCGGGCAGGACCGCGCGGTTCTCCTTGAGCGCCTCGCGCTGCGCGCGCATCTGGTCGAGCTTGAGGTCGACCGGAATCGCCGCGACCGAGATCGCGGTCAGAAGCGCCGAAGCAGTGATCCAAGCGCCCGTCCAGTGGGTCGACGCCGCCACGCGCGTGCGCGGCAGAAGATCCAGGATCGAATCGCTGCCCGCGCTCGAAACGAGTGCGAGCGGCAGCGCGAACGCGGCCGCTTCCTTCGAGAGCGTTCCGTCGACCCCACTCCACTCATCGCCGGCCAAGGGATCGAGCAGCTCGACCGGAAGGCCGAGCTCATTGGCGAGGAGCGGCGCCAGGGCTGCCGCGCGCGCGGCATCGCCGGCCAAGAGAAGGCGCGAGACCGGGCGCTCGGGATGCTGCCGTGCGTCGTAGTCGAAGGTGCGCTTGATCTGGCGCGCGACCACGTTCATCGCGTCGAG
>CAZZAH010000032.1:0-17026 GCA_964652115.1 uncultured bacterium
GGACCACGGTCGGCTCGACCATCTTCCTCTCGCTGGTGATCCTGGTCCTGGGCGAGATCGTGCCCAAGGTTTACGGCAAGCAGGTGGCCGACCGCTTCCTCATCGCGATGGCGCGGCCGGTGCTCGCGACCGAGCAGCTCTTCCTGCCGATCACCGCCATTCTTCGGCTCTACCTGAGCGGGCTCCTCCGCATCTTTCGCCGCGCGCCTCGCCGTCCGATCCTGACCCGCGAGGAGCTGAAGGGCTTGGTGCACGAGGTCAAGAGCGACTCGGGCCCCGGGCGGAAGGAGAAGCAGATGCTCCGCTCGATCCTAGACTTCGGCGAGACGACGGCGCGCGAGGTGATGGTGCCGATGCCGGAGGTGATCTCGATCGAGCGGGAGTCGTCGGTCGAGCTGCTGCGTGCCTTGGTCAATCGGCACGGCAAGACTCGGATTCCGGTGCACGCGCGGCGCATCGATCGAGTGATCGGGCTGGTCAACATCTTCGATGTGCTCTACGACCCTTCGCCCAAGGAGGAGATCGCGCCCTACATCCGGCCGGCGCTCCTGGTCCCCGAAACCAAGCGAATCGACCGGCTCCTCTTCGAGATGCAGCGCGACGGCCAGACCTTGGCGGTGGTGATCTCCGAGTTCGGCTCCTGCGTCGGCATCGTGACGATCGAGGACATCGTCGAGGAGATCGTGGGCGAAATCGCCGAAGAGCATGAGGTGGGGGTGAGAAAAATTCGCCGGGTGAGCGCCAGAACCTATGTGGTGAACGCCCTCACCGATGTCGATGACATCAACGAAGAGTTGGCGCTGAGTCTGCCCAAGGGGCGCTACGATACCCTGGCCGGTTTGGTGCTGAAGCACTTCGGCCGCATACCGCGCGAGGGAGAGTCGTTCGAGGTGGAACAGGTTAGGATCGAGGTGATCGACGTGCACCCCTTCGGCGTGCGCACCATCAAGCTCATCACACCCGAGCCGGCCGGAGTGGAGTCGGAATCGGAAGACTGGGGAGCTTAGCCTTCTCACGCAAGGGAGAGAGCGAGACATGAGTTTGATATCGCGCAACTGGATGCTCCGCGGAATCGTCGCCGGGCTCCTCGCGGGGTCGTTCGCGAGCGTGGCCTCGGCGGCGGCGCTGAACGCGGTCGCCGGCAACATCGGCAGCGCGGTCGCGGTCGGTGACGGCCGGATCATCTTCTCGAATAATCTCCACCTCGCGTGGTTTCCGGCCGCCGGCTCCGAGCCGACCGTCAACTACACCGGGGTCGCCGTGACCCCGTCGGGCTATGTCGCGGTCGCCTCGGACGGAAGCGTCTGGACCTCGACCAACCCGACCGGCGCCGGCTTCATCCTTCGACAGACGCCGACCACGCACGGGCTCCGCGCGATCGAAACGATCGGCTCACGTCTTCTCGCGGTGGGCGACGACGGCGTGATTCTCCGCTCGAGCTCGCTCGAGGGAACGGGATGGGTCGCGCAGTCGAGCGGCGTGAGCGCGTCGCTGCGTGCGATCGCCAACAACGCGAGCTTCACCGTGGTGGTGGGAGACGGAGGCATCATCCTGCGCGGCAGCGTCGACGGCACCGGATTCGAGCGGATCGACCGCGACGACGAGCGCGATCTCCTCGACATCTGCGTGAACGCGGACAACCGCACCTTTCTCGCGGTCGGGCGCGGCGGCGCGATGTTTCGGGCGAACGCCGACGCCAGCACTTGGACCGAGATTACCGGCGTGACCACATCGACCCTCCATGCCTGTGCGACCAATGGCCTGCCTTACGGGACCGGCGCGGTGGTGGTGGGCGACGGCGGCATCGCCTTCTTCTCCCAGGGCAACTTCTCGAACTGGAACGAGGCCAACGCCAACAGCACGGAGGATCTGCTCGGCCTCTCCTTCACCGGCGTCGACTTCGTCGCGGTGGGCGAGAACCGAGAGACCCTCAAGAGCGTCACCGGCTTCATCGGATGGGAGAACGGGGTCGTCCCCACGCGCCAGACCTCGTGGGGCGTGGTCAAGCGCCTCTACGAGACCAAGCGCTAGACGCGCCCGTTAGGGCTTCGTCGCTTCCGGCTTCGTTTCCAAACGGTCGAGCAGCGCCTGGAAGCGCTCCTCCCCGCGAAGGGGCGCCAGATCCGCGTCATTGTAGAGCGTGCCTAGCGCGTCATAACCCGAACTGACCGCCAACTCGAGCGCGCCGAGCGCCTCGTCGGTCTTCCCCAATCGAGCCAACGCGCAAGCGCGGTTGTAGTCGATGAGCGCTCTTGCCCGCGGCGCGAGCTCGCCCGGCACCGCGTCGTAGGCCGCGAGCGCGTCGCCCGGTCGATCGACCGCGAGCAGCAGTCCTGCGCGTGCGATCGCCTGCTCGCGATTCAAGGTCGCGCGGGTCGCGAGCTGATCGAGCAGGACGAGCGCCGCCGCCGGTTGGCCGGTCTCCGAGTAGAAGGTGGCGAGAAGCGAGAGACGGTTCGCCTCCGCTCGCGCGTCACGAAGCGGCGTCTTCAAGATCCGGCCCGCGATCGGCGCGAGGCCCGCGGCCGCCGCGGCGCGCGCGCGCGAGAGAGCGAGGCTATCGGGACCGCTCGCGTTCGCGACCCCGCGCCACGCGTCGATTCGCTTCGAGAGGTCGGCGAAGTAGACCCGATCATTCGGGCGGGTCGAAGCGTTCTGGAACAGCGTCGCCAGGTCCGCGTCGCGCTTGAGCATCAGCAGGCAGAGCGCGATGCGCGTCTCCGTGTGGCGCGCGTTGGTTCGATCCCGCGCCGCCAAACGATAGAGCTCGAACGCGTCGCTCCATCGCTCCTGACCGAAGAGCGCGTCCGCCAGCGCCGATTGCGCGGTGGCATTTTGCGGTGAGAGCTCGATCGCGCGTCGAAGCACCTTCTCCGCTTCGGCGAAGGCTGACGTCTTGACGAGCGCGATTCCGAGGCCGAGCGTCGCCACCAGGTTTCCGCTCTCGCGTGCGAGGACGCGACGGAAGGGGGCGACCGCGTCGGGAAACCGCTGGTCGTCCATCGCGCGCTTCGCTTCGTCGAAGTCGCCGTGCGAGGCGATCAGCTCCTTCGGATCGGGTAAGTCCACCTCACTGCCCGCGGTCAAGCTCCCTCCCGAGAGATAGCCGAGCGAGCGCAGGCGCTCCTCGACCTCGGGCGAGACGTTCGATGGGGCCGCCGGTGTCGGCATCGCTTGGATCTGCCGCGAGAGTCGCCGATCGAGCGTCGCCGCTTGCGCCGTGTCGCTCTCCGCGCGGTTCATCTTCTCGCCCGGATCCTGCTCCAGTTGGTAGAGCTCGCGCTGCGGCGCGCGCACGTACTTCCAGTCCTCGGTCTGAAAGGCGAAGAGTGGCGCCCAGCCGAAGTTCTCCTTCGGATAGAGGGTCTCGAGGTAGACGCCGTGTCGATCGAGCGACGCGTCCTCGCCCGCCGACTGCGCGAGCAGCGGCACGACGCTCTTGCCGTCGATCTCGGCGAACGGCTTCAAGCCGGCGAGCTCGAGCAAGGTCGGGGCGACGTCGACGGTGGAGATCAGCGCCTTGACCTTCGCGCCCACCGCCTTCAAGCGCGGCATCACCTTCGGCGGTACGCGAAGGACGAAGGGGACGCGCGTCGTCTCCTGATAGAGGAAGATCCCGTGCTCGACCTCGCCGTGATCGCCCAGTCCTTCGCCGTGGTCGGCGAGCACCGCCACGATCGTCCGATTCCATCGCTTCGATTTCTTGAAGGCGTCGATGACCTGTCCGAGCGCATGGTCATCCGCCGCGATCTCTCGGTCATACAGCGTCGGGACGGGCAGCCGGCTGAAGGGGGGCGCCGGCGTCCAGGGTGCGTGCGCGTCGTAGAGGTGCACCCAGAGGAAGACGGGACGCTCGGGGGCGCGGCGATTCAGCCATCGCGCCGCGCGCGTGACCGTGTCGGCGGAGCGCCGCTCGTTGTAGAGCGAATCGTCGTACGCGGCGAATCCTTGCCCCAGGCCGAACTGACGATCGAGCACGAAGGCGCTGACGAAGGCGCCGGTTTCGTAGCCGGCCGCGGCGAAGCGCTCAGCGATCGTCTCGGCGTCGGTCGGGAGATGGTATGCGCCGTTGTTTCGCACGCCGTGCCGCGGCGGCAGCATTCCGGTCAGGATCGTGGTGTGCGAGGGGAGGGTCATCGGCACCGGCGTGACCGCGTGCTCGAACAGGTAGCCCTCGCGCGCGAGCGCATCCAGATTGGGCGTCTGCGCGAAGCTCGCTCCGTAGCAACCGATGTGGTCGGCGCGCGTGGTGTCGAGCGTGACGAGCAGCACGTCGGGCGCCGTCTTCCCGCGGCCGCACGCGGCGACGAAGAGGCAAGCCGCGGCCGCGGCGAGCGCGAGGCGATGGACGGCGGGGAGGCGTGTCGCGACGCGAGCCGCGCGCTTTGCCGCGGCGATCACGAGCCGACGGTGGCGCCGCGTGCGCCGAGCGCGACCGGGATCCCGCAAGGCGCCAAGCCCGACGAGAAGATGCCTCGACTCGCGCTCGCGTGCAGCTCCGGGCCGCTGGATTCACGCTCCATTCCGTCGCGAGGGAAGGCGAGCGTCGCGCCGTGAGGCTCGCCTGAAACGATGCGGGCGTGGGCGGGATCGATTGCGCCTGCGAGAGGATCGTCTCCCTCGATCGGGCGCAGGGAAAACTCGCTCGTCGAAACGTCGTAGATGCCGTAGGCGCAGCCGGCGAAGGTGCCGAGCACGATTCCCCAACGCACCGAATCGTCGCGGTGCTTGGAGTCGACCACCAGCGCGACCACCGCTCCGAGCAAGAGGCCCGTGGCGCCGCCGTAGAGTCCGTCCTTGAGCACGGTGACGAGCCCACCCTCCGCGCGCGCGGGGGTCGCGCCGACCTTCGGCAGAGGGCTGGCCAGCAGGGCCGTCGCGATGACCGCGGCAACCGCTCGGGTCGAGATCAATCCAGATCGCATCGATGAACCTCCGCTTCCTGCGCGTGGCGCGCTCCGCTCGCGGGCTTGCCGGGCGCTCGCGCGAGACCGCGCGCACTATAGGAGTCGCTTCTCCGACGAGTCAAACCGCGGCCGCCCTCCCCTCCGCTCGGTTGCGAACGAGGGGAATCCCATGCTACGGTGCGCCTGTTCAAAGGAGCTTGCGAACCTCGTTAAGTCGCTCTCCGGCAGAAGAATAAGCCAGCACTAGATCATGAAGGCAGGCCGAGATCCTGCAGGTCGAGAAAGGGTACCGCCGTGGCCGGGAGCTTCGTCCACCTCCACAACCACACGCACTTCAGCCTGCTCGACGGCGCCTGCCGCATCGAGGACATGATGGAGGCGGCGAAGGCCCAGGGCATGCCGGCGGTCGCGATGACCGACCATGGAAATCTGTTCGCGGCGATCGACTTCTTCGAGCAGGCGAAGGCCCACGGGATCAAGCCGATCTTGGGCATCGAGGCCTACGTCAACCCCGGTCCCCTCGAGCAGACGCCCGGCGGCAAGAAGCAGAAGGAGTACTGCCACCTCATCCTGCTCGCGCGCAATCAAGCCGGATGGCAGAACCTGATGAAGCTCTCGAGCCGCGCCTACCTCGAAGGCTTCTATTACAAGCCGCGGATGGATCGAGCGATGCTCGCCGCGCACGCCGAGGGGATCACGGCACTCTCCGGATTGCTCTCACGCGAGGTCGCGACCGCGCTTTTGGCCGGCCGGTATGACGAGGCACGCGAGGTCTCGAGCTTCTATCGCGAGATCTACGACGGGCACTTTTACCTCGAGCTTCAGGACCATGACCTAGAGCTCGATCGCGTGCTACTGCCGCGCCTGGTCGATCTCTCGCGCGAGCTCGATCTCCCGATGGTGGCGACCAACGACGCGCACTACTTGAAGCGCGATCACTCGCACGCGCACGACGCGCTCCTCTGCATCCAGACCGGTAAGATGATGTCGGATCCGGAGCGCTTCAAGTTCGACTCGCACGAGATGTTCTTCAAGACGCCGGAGGAGATGTACGCGCTCTTCGCCGGTCTGGAGAGCTCGGTCGCTCGGAGCGTCGACATCGCGGAGGCGTGCGACGTCACGCTCGAGTTCGGCAAGCTCAAGCTGCCGCACTTCCCGAAGCCGCCGGAGTTCGACACCCTCGATCACTTCCTGGAGCATCTCTGCCGCGAAGGGCTGCGCCGTCGATACGGATCTCCGACGCCCGACCAGGAGAAGCGCCTCGTCTTCGAGCTCGATGTGATCAAGCAGATGGGGTACGCGGGCTACTTCCTCATCGTGCAGGACTTCATCGATCACGCGCGCTCGATCGGCGTGCCGGTGGGTCCGGGCCGTGGTTCGGCGGCGGGGAGCCTCGTCTCCTACTGCCTCGGCATCACCAACATCGATCCCTTGGCCTACAACCTCCTCTTCGAGCGCTTCCTCAATCCGGAGCGCATCTCGATGCCCGATATCGACGTCGACTTCTCCGATCGCGGACGAGGCCAGGTGATCGAGTACGTGGTGCGGAAGTACGGCAAGGAGAACGTCTGCCAGATCATCACCTTCGGAACGATGGCGGCGCGCGCCGCGGTGCGCGACGTCGGCCGCGTGATGGGCATGCCCTACGCCGACGTCGATCGCATCGCGAAGATGGTGCCGGCCGAGCTCCACATCAAGCTCGACAAGGCGCTCGAGAAGGCGCCCGACCTGAAGGCGCGCTATGACGCCGATCCCAAGGTGCATGAGCTCATCGACACCGCGCGCGTGCTCGAAGGACTTGCTCGTCACGCGTCGACCCATGCGGCCGGCGTCGTGATCACGCCGACGCCGCTCACCGATCACGTCCCGCTCTACCGCACCAACGACGACGAAATCGTCACCCAGTTCGACATGGTGGCGTGCGAGAAGATCGGCCTGCTCAAGATGGACTTCCTGGGTCTCCGCACCTTGACCGTGCTGCAGGACGCGGTCGCCTTCTTGAAGCAGAAGGGGGTCGAGATCGAGCTCGACGAGCTTCCGGTCGACGATCCCGCGCCCTTCGCGCTTCTCTCGCACGGCGACACGGTCGGCATCTTCCAGTTCGAGTCGGGCGGCATGACCGACTACATGCGGAAGCTCAAGCCGACCTGCCTGGAGGACATGATCGCGATGAACGCGCTCTACCGTCCGGGCCCGCTCGGCTCCGGCATGGTCGAGGACTTCATCCAGCGCAAGCAGGGGGCGAAGGCGATCGCCTACGAGCATCCGCTGCTCGAACCGATCCTGAAGGAGACCTACGGCGTCATCGTCTACCAAGAGCAGGTGATGCAGATCGCGACCGCGCTCGCCGGTTACTCGCTCGGCGAGGCCGACCTCCTTCGTCGCGCGATGGGGAAGAAGAAGGCCGAGATCATGGCGAAGGAGCGCCAGGGCTTCGTCGACCGCGCGGTCGCTCGCTCGATTCCGAAGCGCGACGCGGAGCGAATCTTCGATCTCTGCGCGCACTTCGCCGGCTACGGCTTCAACAAGTCCCACTCGGCCGGCTACGCGCTCGTCGCTTATCAAACGGCGTGGCTCAAGGCGCACCATCCGGTCGAGTTCCTCGCCGCGACGCTCTCCTCGGAAATGTCCGACTCCGACCGCATCATGATTCTCCTGGCCGAGTGTCGCCGGATGGGGATCGAGATCAAGCCGCCGGATGTGAACCGCTCGGCACATGGCTTCACGGTCGATCGTCCCGCGGCGATCGATCCTTCGATCGCGGGCGCATCTTCGCCCGGCGATGGGGCGGACCGGGGCGCGATCCGCTTCGGCCTCGGCGCGGTCAAGGGGGTCGGCGCATCCGCGGTCGAGTCGATCGTGACCGCGCGCGGCGAGTGTCCCTTCGTCGATCTCTTCGATCTGTGCGAGCGGATCGACCCCGGACCGGTGAATCGAAAGTGCCTGGAGGCGCTCATCCTCGCGGGAGCGTTCGACAGCTTGGGTCAACCGCGCGCGCGACTGCTCGAGGCCTTGCCGCAGGCGATGGAGTGGGCCTCGCGCCGTCGTCGCGAGCGCGAGATGGGACAGGGCTCGCTCTTCGGCGGAGGCGGGCTCGTCGGCGGCGGTGGAAACGCGGTCGAGATCTCGCGACCGAGCTTGCCCGACGTTCCCGAGTGGTCGACGCCCGATCGCCTGGCGCGCGAGAAGAGCGCGCTCGGCTTCTACGTCTCCGGCCATCCGCTCGATGTGTGGCGGCGCGCGCTCAAGCTGCTCGGCGCGATCGGCACGCACCTGCTGGAAGGGCACGATGACGGCAGCACGGTGTTGGTCGGCGGGCTTCCGATCCAGACGCGCGTCTCGGCCGACAAGCAGGGAAGGCCGATCTGCTTCCTCACGGTCGAGGACGACACCGGCACGGTCGAGTGCCTGGCCTTTCACGAGCCGTTCGCGAATTGCCGCGCGCACTTGACCGGTGATCGGCCGCTCCTGCTCAAGGGGCGCCTTTCCACCCGGGACGAGGAGAAGCCCAAGATCCTGGTGGAGAGCGCGGTCGCTCTTCCCGATCTGATGGAGAAGGGGCGTTTGCCCCTCCACCTTGCCCTCTCGACCGCGTGGGACGAGGAGCGCCTGGAGCGACTCCGCCAGTGCCTCTACCAGTTCCCGGGCGCGTGCCCCGTCTATCTGCACGTCGATCCGCGGAAGCTGGGAGGGATGATCGTGCGGCTTAGGGCCCACCGGGTCGCACCGGACGAAGCCCTCCTCGCGATGCTCGAGGAGATCGCGGGACAGGGCGCGCTCAAGCTCACCGCCGGTGAACCGAAGGCGTTCCGCAGTGTCGAGGTCTTCGGAGATCCGCGACTCTCGAGCGGGCGCGCGCCAAGGCGCGAGATCGCCGGGGTGTCGTGAGCGAGGCCAAGCCGCGTTCCGCGCAAGAACGCGCGCGACCGAGAAATGGTGGTCCGGATTTGCGGTTTGAGTCGGGACGAGTCGACCTGCACCTCCACACCTCTTGCTCGGATGGACGCCATCCGGTGGAGGAGGTTGTCGCGATGGCGGCCCGAGCCGGCGTCCGCGCTCTCGCCATCACCGATCACGACACGCTCGATGCGCTGCCGCGCGCGGAGGCGGAAGCGACGTTACGCGGGCTGACGCTCATCCCGGGCGTGGAGCTCTCGGTCGAGGTCGACGGACAGGACCTGCACATCTTGGGTTACTTCCTCGATCCTGCATCGTCGGAGCTTCGCGCGCTCCTGACCGGGCTTCGAGCCGCGCGTGAGGCGCGCTTGACGGAGATCCTCGGCCGTCTCGCCGAGCTCGGCGTCGAGCTCGATGAAGCGGCGGTGCGAGCGAAGGTCGGCCCGGGGGGAAACATCGGGCGAAACCACATCGCCGAGGCGCTGGTGGCGTGCGGCGCGGTGGCCGACAACGACGAGGCCTTTCGCCGCTACCTCAGAGACGGCGGTCCGGCCTGCGTGGCCAAGAAGACCGCGTCGCTCGAAGAGTCGATCCGGGTGCTGCTCGAAGCCGGCGCGGTGCCGGCCCTGGCCCATCCCGCGACCTATCGCCTCGAGCCGGTGTTCTGGCGACTCACTCGCAGCGGTCTGCTCGGCCTCGAGGTCTCTCACCCCAGCCACTCACCATCCGACGTGCAGCGATTCCGCGAGATGGCGCGAAGCTGGGGGTTATGCGAAACTGGCGGCTCTGACTATCATGGAAACCGAATGGGCGAGGCGACACCGGGTGCGCTTCCCTTGGGCGTGGAGATTCTCGTCGACTTGAACCGCGCGCGCGAACAGGTGCGCGACCGATTGGCGAAGCTCCACGCAAAGACCTAGATCGATTGAGGAGGGGTGAAGGCATGGGCCGACGCGTTCGATTCGTTGTTGGATTTGTCATCATACTGTCCGCGATCGGAATCCTGGTCGCGCGCGGTGCGAAGAACTCCATGGTCTACTACGTCACCGTGAGCGAGCTCTTGACCAAGCCGCGCGGTGAAGATTTGAAGGGACTCCGCGTCACCGGCAAGGTGGTCGAGGGATCGGTCGACCGAAAGGACTTCAACTTAGGCTTCGAGATGACCGACGGCGAGAACGCCATCCCGGTCGCCTATAGCGGAGTCGTGCCCGACACCTTCGGCGAGAAGGGCGAGGTCGTGGTGGAAGGGAAGTTCCTCCAGAACGGCACCTTCGAAGCCAACTTCCTGATGGCGAAGTGTCCGTCGAAGTACGAGATGAGCCCGGAGGATCCGAATGCCGTCAAGCCTGGCGGCGAGGAATACATGCCGGGCTCGACCTACAAGGCGAAGTCGACGAACTCGGGCACCTGATCGATTGCGGCCTCCGTTCGGAGCGCGCGACCCGCGACCTGTGACCAGTGACTTGGCGCGGGCGCGGCGCTCCGAAGAGACCATCTCCATCCACCCAGCGCCATCCCACGCGCCGAGAGCTTGATCGGAGCGTCGCTCGACCAGCCTCTCGGGACGACCCGATGAGCCCGAGGGAACGGGCGCCAAAGGACTCCGCATGATCCAACTAGGCCACTACGCGACCACGGCCTCGTTCTTCATCGCGCTTCTCGGCATCGTCCTCGCGGTCTTGGCCAGCGCGAGGAAGAGCCCGGAGCTCTATGAATCGGCGCGGAACGCGGTCATCGCTTGCGCCTTCTTCACCGCGGTCGGCGCCGCCGCGATCATCTACGCGATGTTGGTCGGTGACTACCAGATGGAGTACGTCTGGGCTCACAGCGACCGCGACATGCCTCTGCTCTACAAGATCGGCGCGCTCTGGGGCGGGCAATCGGGCAGCCTCCTCTTCTGGGCGCTGCTGCTCGGCGTCTACTCCACCATCGCGGTGCTGCGCCACCGGAAGGATCGACTCGAGCTGATGGCGCCGACCATCGCCACCCTCTTGATCGTCGAGGCCTTCTTCCTCGCCACCGTCGTCTTCGGGTCAAATCCCTTCGATCGCGCGAGCTTCATCCCACTCGACGGGAAGGGGCTCAATCCACTGCTTCAACATCCGGCGATGGTGATCCATCCGCCGTGTCTCTATCTCGGCTTCGTCGGCTTCACCCTACCCTTCGCCTTCGCCATGGGTGCTTTGGTCTCGGGCCAGGTCGATTCGGAGTGGTTGAAGAAGGCGCGGGTCTGGGCGGTGGTCGCGTGGATCTTCCTCGGCGCGGGCAACATCCTCGGAGGGCGTTGGGCCTACGTCGAGCTCGGCTGGGGCGGCTACTGGGCCTGGGATCCGGTGGAGAACGCGGCCTTCATGCCCTGGCTCGCCGGCACCGCCTACATCCACTCGGCGATGATCCAAGAGCGGAAGGGGATGCTCCGTATCTGGAACATGGTGCTGATCACCATCACCTTCCTCCTCACGATCTTCGGCACCTTCATCACACGCTCGGGCCTGATCAGCTCGGTCCACTCCTTCGCGCAGTCGAAGATCGGGTACTACTTCGCCGGCTTCCTCGTCTTCCTGGTGATCAGCGCCTTCGGTCTGATCCTCTATCGGAAGAAGCTGCTCTCGAGCCCGCAGCAGCTCGACTCCTTCTTCTCGCGCGAGTCGAGCTTCATGCTGAACAACCTCATCCTCCTGGGCGGCTGCTTCGCGGTGCTCTGGGGGACGATCTTTCCCATGATCTCGGAGACGTTTAAGGGGGTGCGCATCAGCGTCGGCCCGCCCTTCTTCAACCAGATCATGGTGCCGATCGGGGTCGCCTTGCTTCTTCTGATGGGAGTCGGGCCGCTGGTGCCGTGGCGGCGCGCGAGCTGGTCGGGCCTCCGGAAGGTCTTCTCCGTGCCGGTCGTGCTGGCGCTGATCGCGGGCGGGCTTCTGCTCGTGCTCGGCGTGTCGCACGCTTGGGCGCTCGTCACCTTCTCGATCGCGGCCTTCGTCCTCTCGACCATCGTGGCCGAGTTCGCGCGAGGGATTCGCGCGCGCGGCTCCTCGTCCGGAACGGGGCCGCTGGCGTCGCTGCGCGATCTCTTCATCAAGGGGCAGCGTCGCTACGGCGGCTACATCATTCACCTCGGCGTGGTGATCATCTTCGTCGGCTTCGCCGGCGCCGCCTTCACGCGCGATGGGGAAGGGACGCTCCGTCTTGGAGAGTCGCTCAAATTCCACGGCTACACCTTGACCTTCCGCGACCTCAAGCAGGAGCAGAAGCCGGGCGTCGACGAGGTCGCGGCGGAGATGCTCGTGTCGCGCGGAGCGAAGAACATCGCGCTCCTCTTCCCGCAGAAGAACTTCTTCAAGAAGAACGAGCAGCTCGCGTCGGAGGTGGCGATCCACTCCACTTGGGGTTCGGACCTCTACGTCGTTCTCGGCGACTACGCGGAGGACGGGCAGTCGGCGAGCTTCAAGTTCTACCTCAACCCGCTCGTTCGCTACTTCTGGTTCGGCGGGATCGTGATGGTCCTCGGCGGGATCTTGGTGCTCTGGCCGATGCCGCGACGTCGAATGGTAGGCGCCTAGCATGAGCGCGGTTCGTTCGAGGCGGTGGTCGCGGCGCTTCCGCGTTCGCGTTCTCGCCTGGCTCCTGCTGTTACCGCTCGTCTTGCCGGCGAGCCCGCCCCCGGCGCGCGCCGCCGACGTCTCCGCGGTCGAGGCGGTCTCGCGGCAGCTCATGGATCCCTGTGAGAACTGCAAGGGGAAGCTCCTCTCCGCCTGTGACTGCGGCCCGGCGGCCGAGCTCAAGGCCGAGGCCGCACGGCTGCTCGACCAAGGTCTGACCGAGAGCGCGGTGGTCGAGCGCCTGGTCGCGGAGAAGGGCGAGTGGGTTCGCGCCGCCCCGCCCAAGAAGGGCTTCAACCTGCTCGGCTACGCGTTGCCATTCCTCCTGATGCTCGCCGGAGGCTTCGCCCTCGCGCTCTTTCTTCGACGCGCGGTCAAGCCGAGGGAGACGTCGCGCCCCGCGCCGAGTATCGTGCCCGCGCCTGAGCCTGGAGCGACCGCCTCGAGTGAGCGGCGTCCGAGCGTGCCGGTGACGGAACGCGCGGCCTCGAGCGAGGACGAGGCGCGCTACCGGAAGCTCCTGGAGCAGGAGCTCAATCGGATGGAGTCTTGATGATCTCTCTCGTGACTTTCGTGGTCCTGATCCTTCTCACGCTCGCCTTCGTCTTCTCTCCGGTGTTCGCGCGCCGCTCACGCGAGCGTGTCCGCGTGGAGCAGGAGCGCGACCGGCTGCGGAAGGAGAAGGCGCAGCAGCTCGCCCTCATCCGCGACATCGAATTCGATTGGAAGACGGGCAAGGTCGCCGACGCGGACTACCAGAGCACGCGCGAGGAGGCGGAAGGCCGCGCCATCACGATCCTCCGCCGGCTCGACGAGCTTGGCCGCATCGAGGATCTCGAGGGCAGGCGCGGGCTGAGCGAAACGGAGATCGAGGCGGAGATCGCGCGCATGCGCGCGAAGCTCAAGAGGGAGGCGGTCGAGCTTGGGGCGTGAGCGTGCTTGGGGTTTCTTCGCGGTCTTGACCGCGATGGTGTTCCTCTTCTCCGCCGGCCCGGTGAGAGCACAGGGCGCGGACGGGGGAGAAGGAAGCGGGACCTTCAGTGGAAGACTCTTCACCGCCGATCATCCGGAGTCGCTCGCGGCAGGCGCCGAGGTCTTCCTCATCTTCCAGAACGCGAAGGGCGAGGCACGGCAACTCGTGACGCGAGCGGGAAGCGCCGGCGACTATCGCTTCTCCGGCCTCTCGACCGATCCTTCGATCCAATACGTGCTGCGGGTCGACTATCGCGGCGAGAACTTCCTTGGGAGCCCTTCACAGTTCGCGAGCGGAGAGACCACGCTCGAGCAATCGTTCCTGGTGACCACGACCGCGCCGCCGGTCGGCTCCGGGATGGGGGGCGTTCCCAACGCGAACGAGCAGAGCATGCCGGCGGGGCACCCGCCCGTTCCGAATCAGACGGGGCGGCCGGTGCCGGTCAATCTCGTGCACACCCTCCTGATCACCGGGGCATTGGTCGCGATTTTCGGGCTGCCCCCGTACCTCCTTCGCCGTCGAGAAGAGCGGCGTGCGGAGTCGAAGAGCTCCGGACCGATCGAGGCGCTCATCCGCGATATCGCGTCGCTCGATCTGCGTCACGAGTCGGGCGTGCTCGAGCGCGAAGACTACGAGCGCGTGCGTCAAAGCCTGCTTCGGCGACTGCTCGAGCTCTCGAGCGCCGATCGGCGGGAGAGCGCGTAGCTTGGACGACGCCGAACCAGCGCTCCTCGAGGTTCACGCGCTCACCTGCGGCTACGGCGGCCCGCAGGTCTTGAAAGGCATCGAGCTCGCGCTCCATCCGGGAGAAGGCCTGCTGCTCCTCGGGCCCAACGGCGCGGGCAAGTCGACCCTGCTTCGCATCCTCGCGGGCCTGCAAAAGCCGAGCGGAGGAGAGGTGAAGCTCGGCGGCCATCGCCTCCGTCCCGAGGATCCCGCCGATCGAAAACGCTTGGGCTTCGTCTCGCACGAGAGCCTGCTCTATCACGGACTCTCCGGGCGCGAGAACCTGGAGTTCACCGCCGAGCTCTTCGCTTTGCCCGACGCGGCGAAGAGAATCGACGAGGCACTTGCGCGCGTCGGCATGGAGTGGGTGCCGAATCGCGCGGTCCGCACTTACAGCCGCGGAATGCTCCAACGCCTCACCCTGGCGCGTGCGCTGCTCCATCGACCGGCGTTGCTGCTGCTCGATGAGCCGATGACCGGGCTCGATCCCGCGGGACGAAAGCAGCTCGAGACCTTGCTGGTCGAGCTCCGCGAGTCGGGCTGCGCCATTCTGATGACGACCCACGAGCTCGCCTACGTGCGCCCGATCGCGACCCGCATCGCCTTCCTCAAGAACGGGCGCGTTGCCGAAGGGGGCCCGGTCGAGGACTACCCCGTGGCGAAGCTCGAGGCGCGCTTCCTCGAGCTCTATGCCTTACGAGCCGAGCGGAGCGTCTGATGGGTTACCTGCGCGGCGTCTTCGCGGTCGTGCGGAAGGACCTTCGCCTCGAGTGGCGCTCGCGAGAAGCGCTGACCGCGATGGGCTTCTTCTCGCTGTTGGTGGTGGTGCTCTTCGGCTTCGCCTTTCAGACCGAGAAGATCGACCCCGGCACCGAAGCGCCGGGACTTCTCTGGGTCGCGTTCAGCTTCTCCGGCGTGCTCGGCCTCAATCGTTCCTTCTCGCTCGAGCGGGAGAACGGCGCGCTTCGCTCGCTCATGCTGGCGCCGATCGATCGAAGCGCGATCTTCCTCGGCAAGATGCTCTCGAACCTCATCCTGATCGGGATGGTCGAGGCGCTCACCGTGCCGCTCTTCTCGGTGCTGCTGCGCGTCCCGGTGCTTTCTTGTCTGCCTCAGTTGGCGTTGGTAACATGCGCCGGCACCTTGGGATTCGCGGCGGTGGGCACGCTCCTCGCCAGCATCTCGAGCGGGAGTCGGCTGCGTGAAGTGCTCCTGCCCCTGATCCTCTACCCGGTGTGGATACCGATCCTGGTCGCGAGCGTGCAGGCAACCGGCGCCGTGCTGACCGGGAAACCGCTGAGCGAGGCGGGGGACTGGCTCACCTTGATCGGGGTGTTCGACCTCGTGTTCCTTGGGGTGGGTTTCCTCTTCTTCGAAGCGGTTCTGGAAGAGTAGCCGCCGGCTTCGCGGAGGGGCCAGGAGGCCGAAGGGGGAGGGACCGTGCAATCGACGAGCTCGAGAGCCTCATCGCTATTCGCGCTGCTCGCGCTTCCGCTCATCACGATCGGCTTGGGGCTCGCCTTCCTGTGGGTGCCGAGCGAGAAGACGATGGGCGACGTGCAGCGCATCTTCTACTTCCACGTGCCGTTCGCCATGAGCTCCTTCGTCGGGTTCATGATCGTGCTGGTGGCCTCGCTCGGCTATCTGCGCACGCGGCGGGACTCCTGGGATGTGGTGGCGGAGGCGGCGGCCGAGGTGGGATTCCTCTGCTGCACCATCGTCTTGCTCACAGGTCCGGTGTGGGCGCGTGCGGCGTGGGGCGTGTGGTGGACCTGGGATGCGCGGCTCACCACCACGCTGGTCCTCTGGATGATCTACGCGGCCTATCTCGTGCTGCGGGCCTACGGAGCGGAAGAGGCGAAGCTCAAGCGCTACGCCGCCGTGCTCGGCATCGTCGGCGCGCTCGATGTCCCGATCGTCTACTTCAGCGTGAAGTGGTTCCGTACGCAGCATCCTTCGTCGACCTTCTTCACTCGCGAGGGACTGCCGGTCGCGTCGATGGGGATCACGCTTCGCTTCTGCCTCCTCTCGGTCCTCATCCTCTTCGTGGCGCTTCTGCTCAAGCGGATCCAGATCGGCCGGCTCGAGGCGGAGCGGGACCAGTTGGTTTACGAGCTCGAAGCAAGGGAGTGAGATGACACGCTTCTACTACCTGACCCTGGGGTACGGGTTGATCTGGCTCTCGATCGGGGTCTATGTCTTTCTCATGCAGCGGCGCATCGATCGGGTCAGCGCGGAAATCGCGGAGCTTCGCGCGCGCGTCGGGCGGGATCGGCGCTAGCTGCTCTCCGGACCTCGACGCCGCGGGCGCGGCGGCTTGCCGCGGAACGAGTCGTCCACGCGGTCCACTCGAGGGGGCCGAATCACACGAAAGGGCGTGCGTGGGGTGTCTTCCTCGCGCGTCCCGCCTGCTTCCGGTGGCAACTCTTCCCCCCGCGGCAACTCACGTGTGTCTTGCCCTGATTGCCCTGGTTGCCCGGATTGCTCTGCGGCAAGACTTCGATCGGACGGAAGCGACGCGGCGCCAGGTAGGCTGAAGAGGGTCGCGAAGAGGCGCAGGGTGGCGCCGAGCGCGCGGCTCAGGAGACGAAACGGACGACGCCTCTCCTTGCGATCGAGGAAGAGGTAGAGATCGCGCAGCGTTTCGGAGTGGCGCTGGCGAGTCTCCTCCAAACGGCGCACCTCGCGCTGCTCGAGGAGAACGAGCGGGGATCCCTTATGGATCGAGTTGTACAGCTGCACCAGTCGGGTGAGCGATTGCCGCGTGAGCTGGAGCGGCCGTCCGTCACGCGCTTGGAGGTACCAGGTTTCCGTCTTCTCGTCGTAGCCGACCAGATCGAGTCGGCGGGTTTCTTCGAAGTCCATTGCAGACCCCCAACGCCCAGGACGCCAGTGCTCCAACTTCTAGCATTCGGACCTTCGGC